>DATNIY010000096.1:0-26716 GCA_035604195.1 Allostellaceae bacterium | reverse complement strand
AGCTTCGAGGCCGACAACGCCGCGGCTTCGGTGACGCGCACCGCTTCGAGCGCCAGGTTACGATCCATCGTCGCGATTTCGGCCATCTTTTCCTCCTAGAATTGCTCGATGCGGATCATTCGCGGCGGCTCCAGCACGGTCTTCAGCTTGCCGATTTGGTCGAGCGCGCGTTGCATCGATGCTTCCTCGGTGTCATGCGTCGTCAGCACCACCGGAACCGCTTCGCCGGGCGCGCGGCCGCGCTGGATCATCTGCTCCATCGACACGGCCTCGTCGCGCAACGCCGCGGCGATATCGGCGATGACGCCCGGCCGGTCGACCACCATGAGGCGGACGTAATACGCTCCCTGATGGCGGGTCATCGGCGAGGTCGCGCGCAATTGCAACGCCGAGGCCGGCACGGCAAAGCCGTACGACCAACGCTCGGCGGCGATGTCGAGGAGGTCGGCGACCACGGCCGAGGCGGTCGGCTCGGCGCCGGCGCCACGGCCTTCCAGCATGACGCGGCCGACGAAATCGCCTTCGACCATGATGGCGTTGAACACGCCTTCGACATGGGCGATCGGCGTGGTGCGCGGCACCATGCAGGGATGGACGCGCTGCTCGAGCCCCTGCGCGGTCGGCCGCGCCAGCCCCAAAAGCTTGATGCGGTAGCCGAGTTCGGCGGCGAACTCGATGTCGAGCGCCGAGACATGGCGAATGCCCTCGATGTAAACGCTGGCGAGGTCCACCCTTGTCCCGAACGCCACCGACGCCAGGAGCGCGAGCTTGTGCGCGGCGTCGATGCCGTCGATGTCGAAGCTGGGATCGGCCTCGGCATAGCCCAGGCGTTGCGCCTCGGCGAGAACGTCGTTGAAATCGCGCCCGCTCTCCCGCATCGCCGTCAGGATGTAATTGCAGGTGCCGTTCAAGATGCCATAGATCCGTTTCACATTGTTGGCAGCGAGCCCTTCGCGCAGCGCTTTCAGGATGGGAATGCCGCCGGCGACCGCCGCTTCGAAGGCGAGCGCGACATGCTTCTCCTCGGCCAGTTGCGCGAGCGCGGCGCCGTGATGCGCCATGAGCGCCTTGTTGGCGGTGACGACGTGCTTGCCGCGGTTGAGCGCCGCGGTCACCACCTCGCGGGCGATGCCCTCGCCGCCGCCGATGAGCTCGACCACGACATCGACATCGGGCGCCGCAGTGAGCGCCAACGCGTCGCGCTCCCAGCGCAGACCCGCAAGCGCGACGCCGCGGTCGCGGGTTGGGTCGCGCGCCGCGACCGCGGTCACCACGAGGCGGCGGCCGCTGCGCCGTTCGATCAGCGCGGCGTTCTCGCGCAACAGGCGCAAGGTGCCGGCGCCGACGGTACCGAGTCCGGCGATGGCGATCTTGAGTGGCGGCTTCACGGCAGGCGCGGGTCGATGATGGCCCTGATAGGCGGTGCCCCCCGGCGCATTTGTACCCCCGCGCTCCGCAAGTTGCGACCGTTTTGTCGTCAGCGCTCGAGGTAAATTTCGGCGCGCGGGGCCTCGCTGCGGCCGGGACGCACCGGCGCGGCTTCGATCGCGATCTGGTCGGCGGGCACGCCGCGCTGCGTTAACGCTTCCGCGACCGCCTGCGCCCGCGCCAGCGCCAGGGTCAGCCCATCGGTTTCGCGTTGCACCGCATCGCCGCTCTTCGCCGGCTCGGCGTAGCCGATGACGCGAACGTTGCCGCCGTCTTCCTGCTTGAGCTTGACGATGTCGTTCAAATTATCGTGTTGCGCTTCGGCGATCGCGGCAGAGTCGCTGGCAAAGCCGATCTCGCTCACCTCGTAGGAGATCTCGGGCTGGCGGCGCCGCAAATCCTGCAGCAATGCTGTCGTCGCCGAGCGCGGCGGCGCGGCCGCGGCGGTTTGCGCCGGAGGCCGCGATTTCGGCGCTGCCGGCGGCGCGGCCGGGGCGCGAGCGGGTTGTGGCGCCGCCGCGGGCGCCGCTTGCGCCTGGACCAGCGGGATCTGCGGAGCGGGCGGCGGAGCCACCGGCGTGTCGCCGGTTTGCGGGACGCCGGGGATGGTCGGGCTGACCAGCGGCGACTCCTGCGGCGGGGACTCGGAGCCGCGCGGCGGCACGGAAGCGGTTGCATGTTGCGGTGCGGGAGCGGGCGCGGCAGGAGGAGCCGCGGTCGCGGCTGGCGGCGGCGTTGCCGGGGCTGCGCTCGCCAGGGTCGGCGCCGGAGCCTTGGCCGGGCTCTGGCTCGCTTGCGGCGCCGGCGGCGCGCTCGGCGACGGCGGCGCTGTCGGCGCCGCGCTCGGCGATTGCGCCGGCGATGCCGGTGCCGGCGGCGGCGGCGCGGCGATACCGGGCACGGGCTTGCCGGCCTCGAGCTGCTGGTCCGTGTATTTGGCGTTCTCGCGGTCGGCGATGAGGCTCTTTTCGAGCTTTTCGCGATCGACCGTGCTCAGGGCGCGCTCAGGGACGTCCGGAACATCGCCGAGGTTGGGATAAGGCTCCTTGTTGCCCTGCGCGAGGTTCTTTTGATTCGGCTGGTCGGCCGTGTCGTCGCTCTTCGACGCGCCGGTCAGCCCGTGGTACCAGGAGACCGGGTTGACGGCATCGGGAACCGAACAGCCGCCGAGCCACGCCGCCGCGGCCGGCACGACCAACCACCGGCGCCATCGCCCGCCGCGCCTTGCCGGCAGCCGCGGCCGCCCCATAACCGACCCTCTCGATCGCGAATTCGCGGACATGCTGGCGAATCTTAAACCTAATACCATATAAATGAGCGTCCGCGGACCTCCCCGGTCCCCATGCTCGGGTCCATTAGAGCATCATCGCGCTGCCGCAACAATCGATCATGATCGCCGCGGGCCAGCGAACGCCACGAGGACGACAGGCATGACGGAACCGTCAACTCCCGAGATCAAGATCCCCGATCCCGTGGAATGGTCGCGCCACATGGCCGAGATCGCCGAGCGCAGCCAGCGCATCATCCAGGAGTTCATGGCGCGCCAAGGCGCCAATGGCGGCTCGGTCGATCCGCTCAACCTCGCCGGCGCCTTTCTCGAAATGACGCAGCGGATGATGACCAACCCGGCCGCGCTCATGCAGGCGCAGATGTCGCTGTGGCAGGATCAGCTCCGCCTGTGGCAAAGCGCCACACAGCGCTTTTTCGGCAGTCCGGCGGAGCCGCTGGTCGAGCCCTCGCCCGACGATCGCCGCTTCAAGGACGCGGCGTGGACCGAGAGCACGCTCTTCGACTACATCAAGCAAAGCTATCTCTTGACCGCGCGCTGGCTGCAATCGACCGTGCGGCAGGTCGATGGGCTCGACGAGAAGACGGCGCGCAAAGTGGATTTCTATACCAGGCAATTCGTCGATGCGATGGCGCCGTCGAATTTCGTCCTCACCAATCCCGAAGTGCTGCGCGCGACCTTGGCGAGCGGCGGCGAGAACCTGGTCAGCGGCCTCAAGAACATG
The DNA here is from genome assembly GCA_035604195.1 of Allostellaceae bacterium. Lineage (GTDB taxonomy): Bacteria > Pseudomonadota > Alphaproteobacteria > ATCC43930 > CGMCC-115725 > DATJLY01. The sequence goes on along the minus strand of DATNIY010000096.1, from coordinate 23,276 downwards.
CTCGAGGATCTCGAGCGCGGCAAAGGCCGGCTGATGATCAAGATGACGGATATGGAGGCCTTCGAGGTCGGCAAGGACCTCGCGGTGACGCCGGGCAAGGTGATCTATCAGAACGATCTGCTGCAGCTCATCCAGTATCAGCCTTCGACCGCGACGGTGAAACGGCGGCCGCTGCTGATCATGCCGCCTTGGATCAACAAGTATTACATTCTCGATCTTAGACCCCGGAACTCCTTCGTCAAATGGGCGGTCGCGCAGGGCCACACCGTCTTCGTCGTCTCCTGGGTCAATCCGGACGAGCGTTTGGCGGAGAAGCGCTTCGACGACTACATGCTGGAAGGGCCGCTCGCGGCGCTCGACGCCATCGAGCAGGCGACCGGCGAGAAGGAGGCCAATCTCATCGGCTATTGCCTCGGCGGCACCTTGCTGGCGGCGACGCTCGCCTATATGGCGGCCAAGAAGGACAAGCGCGTCGCGAGCGCGACCTATTTCGCCTCGATGGTCGATTTCGCCGAGTCCGGCGAGCTGTCGGTCTTCATCGACGAGGAGCAGATCGCCATGCTCGAGGAGCGCATGAAGAAGCACGGCTACCTCGACGGCTCGGACATGGCGACGACCTTCAACATGCTGCGCGCCAACGATCTGATCTGGTCCTTCGTCGTCAACAACTACCTCCTGGGCAAGGAGCCCTTCCCCTTCGACCTGCTCTATTGGAACAGCGATTCGACGCGCATGCCGGCGGAGATGCACAGCTTCTATCTCCGCACCATGTATCAGGAGAACAAGCTCGTCGTGCCCAACGCCTTGAAGCTTGCGGGCGTGCCCATCGATTTGCGCCGCATCCACACGCCGAGCTTCATCCTGTCGACGCGCGAGGACCACATCGCGCCGTGGAAATCGACTTATGCCGCGACGCAGATCTTTCGCGGGCCGATGAAGTTCGTGCTCGCCGCCTCGGGTCACATCGCCGGCGTGGTCAATCCGCCGGACGCGCACAAATACGGGCACTCGCAAAATCAGAACCTGCCGCCGAGCCCGGATGATTGGCTCGCCGGCGCGACCGATTACGAAGGCTCGTGGTGGCCCGCCTGGGAGGAATGGGTGGCGCAGTATGCCGGCGGCACGGTTCCCGCGCGCGCGCCCGGCGACGGCAAGCTAAAGCCCATCGAAGACGCCCCCGGCTCCTATGTCCGGGTCAAGGCGAGCTGAGGGCGGTCTGCAACCTGCCAACGTCATGCGCGGGCTTGACCCGCGCATCCACCTTTTGATTCTACCGCAAATCCGTGGATGGCCGGCACGGCGGCCGGCCATGACGATAAACAGAAGCGTAAGAGCATCGTCGCCCAGCGACAGCGCTCACGGAAACAGCGGCTCCTGCGCCAGCCCGGCGGTCTCCGGCAATCCCAGCATGACGTTCATGTCCTGCACCGCCTGGCCCGAGGCGCCCTTGACCAGATTGTCGATCGCCGAAACCAGGATGGCGCGGCCCGAGAGCCGGTCGGCGGCGAGGCCGATCAGGCACAGATTCGAGCCGCGCACGTGATGCGTCGCCGGCATCTGGCCCGGCGCGAGCACGCGGACGAAGGCCTCGCCGGCGTAAGCCTCCTCGAGCGTGCGGCGGAGATCCGCGAGCGTGGCGCCGCCGATCATGCGGACATAGATGGTCGAGAGGATGCCGCGATTCATCGGCATGAGGTGCGGCGTGAAGCTCACCGTGATCGGGCGGCCGGCGGCTTGCGATAGGCCCTGCTCGATCTCCGGCATGTGCCGATGGTTGGCGACGCCATAGGCGGATATGCCCTCGGAGACCTCGGCGAAGAGGCTCGTTTCCTTCAAGCCGCGCCCGGCGCCGGTGACGCCGGATTTGGCGTCGATGACGATGTCGTCGGCGTCGATCTGCGCCGCCTTGACCAGCGGAATGAGCGGCAGTTGCGCGCCCGTGGGATAGCAGCCGGGCACCGCCACGAGCCGCGCATTGGCGACCGCGCCGCGCATGATTTCGGTCAGGCCATAGACCGCCTCGCGCTGCAATTCGACGGCGCGATGCGCATGGCCGTACCATTGGGCATAGAGCGCGGGATCGGCCAAGCGGAAATCGGCGGAGAGATCGCAGATCCGCAAATGCTTCGGCAATGAAGCCACCACCTCCTGCGTCGTGCCGTGCGGCAGGCAGCAGAAGACGAGATCGACCTTGCTCCAATCGACTTCGGGAATGGCGACGAGATTCGGCAGCTCGCGCCCGGCCAGATGCGGAAAGACCGCGCCGATCGGCTTGCCCGCCTGGCGGTCTGCCGTCATCGCGGTGATCGCGGCATTGGGGTGATGCGCCAACAGCCGCAAGAGCTCGGCGCCGGTATAGCCGCTGGCGCCCAGGATGGCGATGCGCGCGCGAAGATCGGGTGGGGCCATGAGCCCTCCTTCTAGCGGGACGAGATTTGCTGTCGAATTCGGTTCGGTGCCGCCGCCTCACCCGTCCTTCGAGACGCGCGCGTTGCGCGCTCCTCAGGACGAGGAACCGATTCCGCCTCACCCTGAGGAGCGCCTGAAGGGCGCGTCTCGACGGGTGAGCTGTGCAATTGCGCCCGGCGGTCGACGCCGCTCAGCGTTTCGAGAATTGGAAGCTGCGTCGCGCCTTGGCCTTGCCGTATTTCTTGCGCTCGACGACGCGGCTGTCGCGGGTCAGGAACCCGCCGGCCTTGAGCGTCGGGCGCAGCTCGGGCTCGTAGAAGGTCAGCGCCTTGCTGATGCCGTGGCGCACCGCGCCCGCCTGGCCGGAAAGCCCGCCGCCGACGACGGTGCAGACGACGTCGAACTGGCCCAACCGATTGGCGACGACGAAGGGCTGGTTCAAGAGCATGCGCAGCACCGGCCGCGCGAAATAGACCGGGCTGTCGCGCCCGTTCACGGTGATCCGCCCGTTGCCCGGCTTGATCCAGACGCGCGCCACCGCGTTCTTGCGTTTGCCGGTGGCATAGGCGCGGCCCTGCGCGTCGCGCTTGGGCTGGACCTCCGTCGGCGCCGTGGCTTGCGGCTGCGGCTGGCGCGCCACCTGCGCGCCGGTCAATGCGTCGCGCAGCCCGCTCAGGCCCTGCTGCAGATCGGCCATGCTCATGCCCTCTTGTTCTTGCGGTTCATCGCCGCCAGGTCGAGCGGCTGCGGCTGCTGCGCCTCGTGCGGATGGGCCGGGCCGGCATAGACCTTGAGATGCTCCATGACGCGCCGCCCCAGGGGCCCGCGCGGCACCATGCGCTCGACCGCCTTGAGAACGACGCGCTCGGGGTGCTTGCCCGCGAGGATCTCGCCCTTGCTGCGCTCCTTGATGCCGCCCGGGTATCCCGTGTGCCAGCGGAACATGCTGTCGCGCCGCTTGTTGCCGGTGAGCTGCACCTTCTCGGCATTGATGACGATGACATGGTCGCCGCAATCCATGTGCGGCGTATAGGTCGGCTTGTGCTTGCCGCGCAGCCGGGTGGCGACGATCGCGGCGAGCCGGCCGAGGATGATGCCGTCGGCGTCGATCAAGAGCCACTTCTTGTCGATCTCGGATGGCCGCAAGGAGTGGGTCGTCAGGGAATGGCTCGTCATCGTTTCCTCGGATAAGGCGGCGCAGTATGGCACGCATTCGCCGCCAGTCAAGGCGGGAAAGGCGCAGGAAATCGGCATTTTCTCGCTATGGTATCATCTTACCCCAAGGCGGGTCGGGCGCTGGGAGATAATTTCCGGTTGAAGCGCGCCGCCCAAAGGAATGAGATGCGAGCGGAAAGGAAGTCCGAATGAACAGCTCCGAGCCCCTACTGCTGCGGCGGAACGAGGGAGGCATCGTCACCCTCACCCTCAACCGCCCGGCGGCGCGCAACGCGCTTTCGGTCGCGCTGATGACGGCGTTCCAGGACGCGCTCGACGCGGTCGCCTCGGACCGCGCGGCGCGGGTGGTGGTGATCGCCGCTTCCGGCCCGGCCTTCTGCGCCGGCCATGATCTCAGGGAGCTGCGCGCCAATCCCGGCCGCCAGCATTACGAGGCGGTGTTCCGCCAATGCGCGAAGCTCATGACCAGCATCGTCGCGCTGCCCAAGCCGGTGATCGCGCGCGTGCACGGCACCGCGACGGCCGCCGGCTGCCAGCTCGTCGCGACTTGCGATCTCGCAATCGCCGCCGAGACCGCGCGCTTCGCCACGCCCGGCGTCAATATCGGCCTCTTCTGCTCGACGCCGATGGTGGCGCTGACGCGCGCCATCGGCCGCAAGCCGGCGATGGAAATGCTGCTCACCGGCGAGCTCATCGGCGCCGAGCAGGCACGCGCTTGGGGCCTCGTCAACCGTATCGTCCCCGAGGCGGCGCTCGACCGCGCCGTCGGCGATCTGGCGCAGTCCATTGCCGCCAAATCGGCGCATGTGCTGGCGATCGGCAAAGAGGCGTTCTATCGCCAGGCCGAATTGGGCCTCGAGGCCGCCTATGTCTATGCGAGCGAGGTCATGACCCGCAACATGCTGGCGCGCGACGCCGAGGAAGGGCTCGACGCCTTCCTCGAAAAGCGCCCGCCGGCGTGGGAGGATCGGTGAGTGCGAGGCCGCCATTGAAACCGACGGCTGCCGCCGCCATATGTGTACGCAATATGCGGTATGGCGTAGCTCTCGGCTGGATGGGGTCGGTGCGGCCTTCGAGACGGCCGCTGCGCGGCCTCCTCAGGACGAGGATAATTTCTTCGTGCCACCAAGACTGTACCTCGTGAAGAGGAGCGCTGCGGAGCAGCGCGTCTCGAAGCACGCAATGCATCCATGCAGGCCGAAGGCGCGGCGAAAAAGTTAAAATCTGCGAAACGAAGCCAATTCCGCAATGAACCACGACAACTACAGCGACGCCTATCTGCGCGAGATCCTGCATTCGGTGAAGACCGTCGCCATGGTCGGCGCGAGCCCGCTTTGGAACCGGCCCTCGTATTTCGTGATGAAGTATCTGCAGTCGAAGGGCTATCGCATCATTCCCGTCAATCCGCAGGCGGCGGGCGAGAAAATCCTCGGCGAGACCGTCTATGCCGATCTGGCCGAGGTGCCCGAGCCCATCGACATGGTCGACATCTTCCGCCGCTCGGAAGCAGCATTGCCGATCGTCGATGAGGCGATCCGCAAGCACGCCAAAATCGTCTGGATGCAACTGGGCGTGCGCAATGACGAAGCCGCCGCGAAGGCCGAGGCGGCCGGGCTGAAGGTCGTGATGAACCGCTGCCCCAAGATCGAATACTCGCGGCTCCATGGCGAATTGGCCTGGAGCGGCGTCAACACCGGCATCATCTCCAGCAAGCGCAGAAGGCTCTGAGCCATGCCCGAGACCCGCAAGCCCGGCTTCGACACGCTCGCGGTTCACGCCGGCGCCTCGCCCGATCCCGCGACCGGCGCGCGCTCGACGCCGATCTATCAGACCACGGCTTACGTCTTCGACGATGTCGATCATGCCGCCTCGCTGTTCAATCTGCAGAGCTACGGCTACATCTATTCGCGCATCGGCAACCCCACCGTCTCCGTGCTCGAGGAGCGCATGGCGAGCCTCGAGGGCGGGCGCGGAGCGATCGCCGTCGCGACCGGCCATGCCGCGCAGATGCTCGCCTTCTTCGCCTTCATGGAGCCGGGCGACCAGTTCATCGCTTCGCGCAAGCTCTATGGCGGCTCGATCACGCAGTTCGGGCGCAGCTTCAAGAAATTCGGCTGGGACGCGATCTTCGTCGATCCCGACGAGCCCGAGAATTTCCGCCGCGCGCTCACGCCCAAATGCAAGGCGATCTTCGTCGAGAGCATCGCCAATCCCGGCGGCGTCGTCACGGACATCGCGGCGATCGCCGAGATCGCGCATCAGGCCGGGCTGCTCTTCATCGTCGACAACACACTGGCGACGCCTTATTTGTGCCGGCCCTTTGAATGGGGCGCCGATCTCATCGTGCATTCCACCACCAAGTTTCTTGCCGGCCACGGCCACGCGATGGGCGGCGTGGTCATCGATTCCGGAAAATTCGACTGGGCGCAGAACCAGAAATTCAAGACCTTGACCGAGCCGGAGCCGGCCTATCACGGGCTGCGCTTCTATGAGAATTTCGGCGATTTGGCCTTCACGGTGCAGGGCCACGCCGTGGGGTTGCGCGATCTCGGCGCCAGTTTGGCGCCGCTCAATGCCTTCCTCACTATCACCGGCATCGAGACCCTGCCGCTGCGCATGGAGCGGCATGTCCGGAACGCGCTCGCCGCCGCGCAGCATCTCGAGCGCCATCCCGCGGTCGCTTGGGTGTCCTATGCCGGATTGGAGTCGAGCCCTTATCGCGCGCTGGCGCAAAAATATATGCCGAAGGGCGCGGGCTCGGTCTTCACCTTTGGGCTGAAGGGCGGCTATGAAGCGGGCGTCAAGCTGGTCGAGAGCGTCGAGCTGTTCTCCCATCTCGCCAATATCGGCGACACGCGCTCGCTCATCATCCATCCGGCCTCGACCACGCACCGCCAATTGACCGAGGAGCAACAGGCCGCCGCCGGCGCCGGGCCCGAAGTGGTGCGGCTTTCCATCGGCATCGAAAGCATCGAGGACATCATCGCCGATCTCGATCGCGGCCTCGCCGCTTCGGCGCGCTGAGGCTCAGGGATAATTCGAAACTTCGACGAGATTGTCGTCGGGATCGCGGAAATAGACGGAGCGCATCGCCCCGAGCGCGCCTTGCTTCGGCACCGGCCCCAGCTCGATGGCGATCCCTTGCGCGGCGAGGTGCCGCATCACCGCCTCGAGCGGCGTCTTGGTGATGAGGCAGAAATCGCCGCTGCCGGGCGTCGGGCGCTTGGCCTTGGGCTCGAACTCGCTTCCGGCCTGATGCAGGTTGATCTTGTGCCGGCCGAACTGCAGCGCGGTCCGGCCTTCCCAGCGCACCACCTGCATGCCGAGAACATCGGCATAGAAGCGGCAAGTCGCCTCGACATCGCGCACCGTCAGGACCAGATGGTCGAGCCGGTCGATGACGATGGCTGGCTTATCCGCGCTCATTCGGCGGGCGCCGGCGCTGGCGCCGCTTCATGCCGATCGCGCGGCAGCAGAAGCCCGGCCGCAACCACGACCATGGCGAGCGCGCCGAGGATGACGAAGAGCCAGACAAAATCATGGGTGCGGTCATAGACCGTCGCGACCAGCGGCACGCCCAGGGCGCTGACGCCGAGCGAGAGCACGAATTTGGCGCCGAAGGCGGTGGCGCGCCAGCGGCTCGGCGTGTAGCGCGCGAGCAGGCTGTTCTCCGTCGGCACCGCGACCGATATGAGGCAGAACACGGCCGTCGCCACGGCGAAGAGCGGCAATCCCAGGAGATGCGTGGCGGCGAACAGCAGCGGCACCTCGGCCGCCCAGGCCAGGACATAAATCCACCGCATCGAATAGCGATCGGCGAGCCAGCCGCCGAGCATGGGGAAGCCGCCGCTGACGAGGAAGACGATGCTGACCAGCGTGCCCGTGCCGAGCGTGCCGCCATCGGTGAAGCCGGCCAGACGCTGCTCGAACAGCTTGGGCAGGACATTGGTCATCGCCTGCATGATTACGCCCGCCGCCACCATGGTGATGGAGAGCATGATGAAGGCGCGACGAACGTCGCTGCGCAGGGGCTCGGATTGGGGCCGGCGGTCGGAGCGCGCCGCCGCCACCGATCCGCCGCGCACCAGCAGCATGAGCGCGATGCCGAGCACGAGACAGAGCAGGCCTGGCACGAGAAACGCCGCGCGCCAGCCGAAGAGTTGCGTGAGCGCGCCGGCGGTGAAGGGCGCGGCGCCGATGCCGAGCTGGCCGAAGATGCCGTTCCAGCCGAGCATGCGGCCGCGGTTTACGGCGTTGCGCACGAGCCAAGCCGTGCCCACGGGATGATAGATCGAGCCGAAGAAGCCGACGAGCGCCAGCCCCGCGCCGATGCCAAGCGGACCGCTGGCGAGGCCAGTGGCAAGGCAGCCCAAGCCGCTGCCGATGAAGAACAGCACCATCATGCGCTCGGCGCTCCAGCGGTCGCCGAGCCAGCCCGCCGGCAGCGCGGCCACGCCGTAAAGCGCCATGCCCGGCACTGCCAGCCACATCAACTCGCCATAGCCGAGCTGCATGCGGCCCTCGAGGGTGAGCACCACCGTCGGGTAGAGCAGCATCAGCATATGGGTCAGCGTGTGCCCGACATTGGCGAAGAGCACCAACAGCCGGGGGGAACTTGCGCTCATCGATCGGCCCTTGCAGCGAGCGGCCGTGACAAGCTGCCACGCCGATGCGAATTGCACAATTGCCGCGGGATTGACGCTGCCATGCGCGCCATTCCGTCAACCGCCGCTGGTCTCGCGCTCGACCCAGTCGAGAAAGCCGGCATTCCCGCCGACGACGGCGAGCGCCTCGATGCCGGGACATTCGTAGGAATGGAGTTCGCGCACGCGCGCCACCAACGCATCGAGCCGTTCGCCCGTCGTCTTCAGAATGAGCGCCGCCTCGCTCGACTCCTCGACCTGGCCCTGCCACCAATAGACCGATTGCACGCCCGGGATGATGTTGGCGCAGGCGGCGAGCCGTTCCTCGACCACGGTCCGGCCGATGCGCCGCGCTTCCTCGACATCGCCGGCGGTGACATAGACGAAACTCACGGACATAGGCTTCTCCCGGAGATTGCGATCCGTTAGGATGCTTCAACCGCGCGTTCACGGAAAAGGGGGGAATCCCATGAGCGCCATTGGGGAGGCAAAACGAGCGCCGAGCACGGTGCAGCGCGCCTGGCTTCATCGCGGGCTCGAGCAAGCCGGCGGCAAGCTGCCGCTTTTCGACGACAAGGGCCGCCAGGTCGATCCGCGCACCATCCGCGCCTGCATCGAGCAGGGCTGGGCCGAGCCTTGGTTCATCAATCCGCTGAAGCCCGACTGGCTGGTCTGCAAGCTGACGCCGGCGGGCCGCGCGCTGGCCGGGGCCGTTGCTGAAGTCAAAACTTCAGAAGATATCCTAATAGGTTGAATTTCTAAGAAAATGGTCGGGCAGGCGAGATTCGAACTCGCGACCCTCAGCACCCCATGCTGATGCGCTACCAGGCTGCGCTACTGCCCGTCACGACTTCGTTCCGGCCGCGTTTCGGCCGGGTTCGAGGACTATACCGGCCGCCCCGGCGCCTGGCAACGGCGCCCGGCCTCAGCGGCGCGCCTTCTCCAGGGTTTCGCGCAGCGCCACCAGTTCGTTGCGCAGCTCGACGAGCGCCTTGCGCAGGGCATCGGGCTTCGCCGGCTTCGGCGCGGCGCGCGCCGGGGCCGTCGTCGTCCCGCGCGCCGCAGTGCCCGCCTTAAGCGCGCCCTCGCGCAGCAGCTTCTGCACGCCCTTGATGGTATAGCCCTGATCATAGAGGCACTGCCGGATGCGCCGCAGGAGCGCGACATCGTCCGGCCGATAATAGCGCCGCCCGCCCGCGCGTTTCATCGGCTTGATCTGCGGGAATTTCGACTCCCAGAAGCGCAGAACGTGCTGCGGCACTTCGAGTTCGCCGGCCACTTCGCTGATGGTGCGGAAGGCCTCCGCGGACTTCGCGTGGCGCCGTGACGCCGGTCCCGGCGGCGACGGCTGCTGATCGAAAAGGTCGGGCAATCTCATACCGCCCCGCTGCGCCGGGCGTCGGGCTTGACGCCGAGTGCAGCGTTGATCTGGTCCTTCAGCACATGCGAGGCGCGGAACACCAGGACGCGTCTCGGGTTGATCGGCACTTCGGTTCCCGTCTTGGGATTGCGGCCGATCCGCCGGCCTTTCTTGCGAACGGCAAAGCTGCCGAAGGACGAGATCTTGACCATCTCGCCGCGCGCCAGGGAATTGGAAATTTCCGCCAGAACCGTCTCGACCAGCGTCGCCGATTCGTTACGCGACAATCCCACCTCTTGGTACACCGCCTCGCTCAGCTGCGCTCGCGTGACCGTCTGCCCCGCCATTTTCCCCTCCCGTTTATTTTTAAGGCTAAACCGGGGCGAGAAAATTTGCAAATACAGAGAGTTGCCCACGGTTCTTGAAAATCCGCGGGGGCAGCCGCGCAGTTCTACCAACGTATGAGGCTCGCCCCCCAAGTGAGCCCACCGCCCATCGCTTCCGCGAGCACGAGTTGGCCGGGCCGGATGCGCCCGTCGCCCGCCGCCTCGGCCAGCGCCAGCGGCACCGAGGCCGCCGAGGTGTTGGCGTGGCGGTCGATGGTGATGACGACGCGCTCGCGCGCCAATCCCAGCTTCCGCGCCATGCCGTCGATGATCCGCAAATTGGCCTGATGCGGCACCAGCCAATCGATTTCGCCAGCGGTGAGCCCGTTTGCGGCGAGCGCTTCGTCCACCACTTCGGCCAAGCGCACGACGGCGTGGCGGAACACTTCCTTGCCCTCCATGCGCAGGAAACCCGCAGTGCCGGTGCTCGACGGACCGCCATCGACATAAAGCAGGTTGTAGCCGCTGCCGTCGCTGTGCAGATGGGTCGAGAGAATGCCGCGCTCATGCGGGCTGCCATTGGACGGCTTGGCCTCGATCACCACCGCGCCGGCGCCGTCGCCGAAGAGCACGCAAGTGCCGCGGTCCCGCCAATCGAGAATGCGCGAGAAGGTCTCGGCGCCGATCACCAGCGCCGATTTGGCTTGGCCGCAACGCAGGAAATTGTCCGCCACGGCGAGCGCATAGACGAAGCCGGTGCACACCGCCTGGACGTCGAAGGCGGCGCCGCGCGCGATGCCGAGACGCGCCTGCACCTTGGCGGCGGTGGCGGGAAAGGTGTTGTCGGGCGTCGCCGTCGCGAGGACCACGAGATCGATCTCTCCGGCCTCGCGCCCCGCCGCGGCGAGCGCGCGCTCGGCCGCCTTGACGGCGAGGTCCGAAGTGAGCTCGCCCGGCGCCGCGACATGGCGCTGATGGATGCCGGTGCGCTGGACGATCCATTTGTCCGAGGTCTCGAGCCGCGCCGCCAACTCGGCGTTGGTGACGATGCGCTCCGGCAGGTAGCCGCCGCAGCCCAGGACTTGCGAACGGAAGGCCATGTCAGAGGGCGGCCGATTGCGGCTTGTCCTGCGGCCGCGGCAGCATGCTGATCCGCGCCAGCCCGGAGCGGATCTGCTCGAGGAAGCCGTTCACTTCCATGTCGACCGCCACGCCGATGGCATTGGCAAAGGCAAGCGTGTCGCTGCCGCCGTGGCCCTTGACGCAAATGCCGTCGAGGCCGAGCAAAACGGCACCGTTGTAGCGGCGGGGATCGAGCCGCTCGCGCAGCTTGCGCAGCGCCGGCTGCGCGAAGAGATAGCCGACCCGCGCCGTCAGCGAATGACGGAAGGCGCCGCGCAGGAAGTCGGAGAAGAGCCGCGCCGTGCCTTCCGCCGTCTTGACCGCGACGTTGCCGGTGAAGCCATCGGTGACCACGACATCGACGGTGCCGGCGGCGATGTCGTTGCCCTCGACGAAGCCGTGGAAGCGGATGCCCGAGCCCGGCGCGCGCAGCCGCAACGCCGCGCCGCGCACCGCTTCATTGCCTTTCAACTCCTCGGAACCGACGTTGAGCAGGCCGACGGTCGGGTTGAGCAGGCCCAGAACGGTGCGCGCGAAAACCTCGCCCATCAAGGCGAACTGCGTCAAATTCTCGGCGTCGCATTCGACATTGGCGCCGAGATCGAGCATGACGCTCTCGCCGCGCCGCGTCGGGAAGAACGAAGCCATCGCCGGGCGGTCGATGCCCGGCAGCATGCGCAGCGCGAATTTGGCCATCGCCATGAGTGCGCCGGTGTTGCCGGCGGAGACGATGCAATGCGCCTCGCCCGCCGCCACCGCATCGATCGCCAGGCGCATCGACGAGCGCCGGCCGGTGCGCAGCGCGGCCGACGGCTTGGCGTCGCCGCCGATGGCTTCGTCGGTGTGCCGGATCGTGGCCCGCGCCTTGAGCCGCGGCAGCTTGGCCAGCAACGGATCGATCCGGCTCTCGGCGCCGAACAGCAGAAACTCCGCCTGCGGAAAACGTTGCAGCGCGATGTTCGCGCCCTTGATCACCATGTCCGGCGCGCGATCGCCGCCCATGGCGTCGAGCGCGATGGTGATCCGCTCGCTCAAGCGCCGCCGCTCCGAGCCGCCGCTATCCGGCCGTCTCGGCTGCGGTCGGCACCACTTCGCGCTCGCCATAGTGCCCGCAAGCCGCGCAGACGTGATGCGACCGCTTCATCTCGCCGCAATGCGAGCATTCGATGAAGCTCGCGGCCGGGAGCGCATGGTGCGAACGGCGCATATTTCGCCGCGACTTCGAGGTTTTCTTTTTTGGAACTGCCATGGGGATGAACTCTGCAGGCCCCGGCGGGGCATCGGAGGGAGCTAAGTAGCCAAAATTTCGCGCCCTGGCAACCGTGTCCGCCCGTCACCCCCGGGGCTTGCCGCGCTTGTGCCGGGTCTTGAGCACGGCGAAAGGCGAGTCGAGCGCCGCCTCTTTCGGCGGCGCGGCCGGCAGCGCGAACGCTTCGGGGGCCCGGGGAAAAGGATTAAGCGAAAGTGAAAGCTGCTGCGCCGCCGCCTCGCCGATGTCGATCATGCCCGCGACCAGCGGCTCGACATCCTCCGCTTCGGCGTCGAGCGCGACCTCGCGCGTCTCCTCGACGATCCCGTAGAGCAAGCTGAACGCCTCGTCGATACGGCTCGCCACCGGCTCGAGCGTGACGACGCAGGCCTGCACCATTTCGGCCGAAATCTCGGCGGAAAGCCGGATCACTCCGCTGCCGAGCCGGCGCAGACGCACCCTCGCCTCGAACCGGTCGAGCGCCAGGAGATCGAAACGCCGCGCGAGCGCGGCCCGCTCCCCGGCGTCGGCGGCGATCTCGATGACGCGCTCCGCGGCTCCGATCTGCGCCGCCTCGATCGGACGGGCAAATTCCGGCGCGCTGTCCCGCGGGGGCGCCATCAGCCCTCCTCGATCGGCGCGAAAGGCACGTCGCCGCGCAGCAATTTCGCTTCCGACGCCGCGGCCAATGCCGCCTCCTGCCGCCGCAGATAGTGCGCCATCGCACCGACAGGCTCGGGCGCAGGATCGACCGTGCCGTAGAGATTGCGCCGCAGCGCCTGGATCAGGACCGCGTCGCCGCCGGCGAGTCCCTCCGCATAGGCGCGCACGCGCCCATAGAAGCCGCGGGCCATCGCCTTGACGTGGCGGCCGACGCCGATATCCGTCGCACCCATCTCGCGCAGCCCGCGGTCGAGATCGGCGAACATGGTGTCGAACAGATCCTGGGCAAAACCGGCGGCAGGTTGGCCCCCCGCCTTCAAGCGATTGAGCACGAGAAATCCGTGCAGCGCCAAGACCTCGAAGCGGCCGTCGAGCGTATCGGGTACGCCCCAGCGGGCGAAGAACACGGGCTCGCGCGAACGCTCGACGATGCGGCGGTAGGCCGCCATGACGGCGCTGCGGCGCGGGCCGCGATGAAACAGCGAGGCGAACGGCATGATCCCTTGGGCCGGCGTGACGCCGGGAACGTTGACAGCGGGCTCTCGGCGGTGCAATTTTCCCGGCGACATGGGAATGTTGGGGGCGAATTTCAATCGGCGAAGGTGGCGCGGCCTGGCGGCAGGCGCGGGGCTCGTCGCGCTCGCCGGCTGCACCGTCCCCGTCGATCAGCGCGGCAATTTGCCGGATCCGGCGGCGCTCGCGCAGATCAAGCCGGGCGCGACCGACAAGGCGGCGGTGACGCGGCTCCTGGGCTCGCCCTCGAGCGTCGCCGCCTTCGATGCCAACACCTGGTACTACGTCAGCGAGAAGACCAAATCGGTCGCCTTTCTGAAACCCGAACTCCTCGATCAGCAGGTCGTGGCGATCGACTTCGACGGCGACGGCGTGGTCCGCGACGTCCGCCATCGCGGCATGGCGGATCGCGACATGATCGAGCCCAATCCCAATGCGACGCCGGCGCCGGGCCGCGAGTTCTCCTTCATCGAGCAGCTCATCGGCAATTTCGGCAAGTTCAACGCCGCGGCCAAGAAGACCGGCGACAACACGCAAGGCGGCGGCGGACCCTGACGCCGCGCGGCGCGATTGCCAGCACTCAATGTCCGATGGCGAGGATGGCCAAGAGCAGGATCGCCACGATGTTGGTGATCTTGATCATCGGATTGACCGCGGGGCCGGCGGTGTCCTTGTAGGGATCGCCGACGGTATCGCCGGTCACCGCGGCCTTGTGCGCCTCGGAGCCCTTGCCGCCGTGATGGCCTTCCTCGATGTATTTCTTGGCGTTGTCCCAGGCGCCGCCGCCCGAGGTCATGGAGATGGCGACGAAGATTCCGGTGACGATGGTGCCGAGCAGCATCGCGCCTAAGGCGCTGAACCCGGCCGCGCTGCCGGCGATCACGCGGATCACGAAATAGAGCACGATCGGCGCCAGCACGGGGAGCAGCGACGGCACGATCATCTCGCGGATCGCCGCCTTCGTCAGCAGGTCGACGGCGCGGCCGTAATCGGGCTTGGCCGTGCCCTCCATGATGCCCGGGATCTCCTTGAACTGCCGGCGCACCTCGATCACCACCGAGCCCGCGGCGCGGCCCACCGCGGTCATGCCGAGCGCGCCGAAGAGATACGGCAAGAGCCCGCCCATGAAGAGGCCGATCACGACATAGGGGTCCTGCAGCGCGAAGTGCACGTCGAGGCTTGGGAAATAGTGGTTGAGCTCTTCGGAATAGCCGGCGAAGAGCACGAGCGAGGCGAGGCCGGCCGAACCGATGGCATAGCCCTTGGTCACCGCCTTGGTCGTATTTCCGACGGCGTCGAGCGCATCGGTGATCTTGCGCACGTCCTTGGGCAGGTCGGCCATCTCGGCGATGCCGCCGGCGTTGTCGGTGACCGGACCATAGGCGTCGAGCGCGACGATCATGCCGGCGAGCGCCAGCATCGTCGTCGCCGCGATGGCGATGCCGAACAGTCCCGCGAACAGATAGGAGACCAGAATGCCGGCGCAGATGACGATCACCGGCAGCGCCGTCGCTTCCATCGAGATGGCGAGTCCCTGGATGACATTGGTGCCGTGGCCGGTGAGCGAGCTGTTGGCGATGCTGCGCACTGGGCGGTATTCGGTCGAGGTGTAGTATTCGGTGATCCAGACCAGCAACCCGGTGACGACCAGGCCGGTAATGGCGCAGCCGAACAAACTGCCGCCGGTGACGCCGCCTTTCAGCACCGGCGTCGCGAAGCCGACGAGAAGCGCGATCGTTGCGGCGATCGCCAAGGCCGACAGCACGCCGGCGACGATGAGCCCCTTGTAGAGCGCCTGCATGATGTGGCCGCTCGGGCCCAGCCGCACGAAGTAGGTGCCGATCACCGAAGCGAAGATGCAGACCGCACCGATCACCAGCGGCAGCAGCATCATCGTCTCGCGCATCGCGCCTTCGAAGAAGATCGAGGCGAGCAGCATGGTCGCGACCACGGTCACGGCATAGGTCTCGAAGAGGTCCGCCGCCATCCCCGCGCAGTCGCCGACATTGTCGCCGACGTTGTCGGCGATGACCGCCGGATTGCGCGGGTCGTCCTCGGGAATGCCGACCTCGACCTTGCCGACGAGATCGGCGCCGACATCTGCGCCCTTGGTGAAGATGCCGCCGCCCAAGCGCGCGAAGATCGAGATGAGCGAGGCGCCGAAGCTCAGCGCCACCAAGGCCTCGAGAATTGGCCGCGGGTTGTCCGGCGGCAGCGTCGCCCGCAGGAAGTAGTAGTAGAGCGACACGCCCAGCAGCCCCAATCCCACGACCAGCATGCCGGTGATCGCGCCGGAGCGGAAGGCCAGCGCCAGGCCGGCGGCGAGCCCCTCGCGCGCCGCCTGGGCGGTGCGCACATTGGCGCGCACCGAGACGTTCATGCCGATATAGCCGGCCGATCCCGACAGCACCGCGCCCACCAGGAAGCCGACGCCAGTACGCCAGCCCAGGGTGAACAGCAGGATCAGAAAGATGACCACGCCGACGGCGGCGATGGTGCGGTATTGGCGGTTGAGATAGGCGCCGGCGCCTTCCTGGATGGCGCCGGCGATCTCCTGCATGCGCTGGGTCCCAGGATTGGCCGCGAGCACTTGCCGGCTCGTCACGATGCCGTAAACCACGGCGAGCGCGCCCGCCGCTACGATCACCCCGTAGGCGATTTCCATGTGCTCAGGTCCTTCGCTGCGAATTCGACCCCGGATCGCAGGGCGCGCGGAACATGCCAGAAGCGGGCTGCCGAGGCAACCGCGAGCGATCAGAAATGTTGATAGCCCGCCACCGGCACGGCGACCGGATGCCCCTCCGGGTCCAGGACCCTAACCCCCTGCCCCGCCTCGATCCGCCCGATCACGGTCACGGCCACGCCGAGCCGCGCACCGAGTTCGGCCAGCGTCGCCTCAGTCGCAGGCGGCGCCGTGAACAGCAGCTCGTAATCATCGCCGCCGCCGAGCACGGAAGCGAGCAGGGCGGGCTCGCCGGCGAGGCTCGCCTTGGCCGCGTGCGACAGCGGCAGCAGCGCCACCTCGACCACTGCGCCCACGCCCGAGACCTCGCAGATATGGCCGAGATCGGCGACAAGCCCGTCCGAGATGTCGATCATCGCGCGCGCCGTGCCGACGAGCGCCAAACCCAGGGCGAGGCGCGGCTGCGGCAGGCGGTAGCGGTCGATGAGGAAGGCCCGCGCCGCCGCATCGATGCCGGCAAGGCCGCCCGCGGCCGCCTTGAGCCCCAATGCCGCATCGCCCAAGGTGCCCGAGACGTAAATGCGGTCTCCGGGCCGCGCGCCTCGCCGCAGCACGGCGCGTCCGGCGGCGACCCGGCCGATCGCCGCAACCGAAAGCGTCGTCGCCCCCGGAGTCGCCACGGAATCCCCGCCCAATAGGCCGATGCCAAACGTCGCCTGATCGGCGGCAAGCCCGGCGGCGAATTCCGCAAGCCAAGCCTCGTCGCGCGATGGCGCCAGCGCCGTCATCAGGAGATAGCCGACCGGCGTTGCGCCCTTGGCGGCGAGATCCGAGAGGTTGACGCGCAACAACTTTTGTCCGACCTGCTTCGGCGGATCGTCCGGGCGGAAATGCACGCCTTCGACGATGGCATCGGTCTTGAGCACGTATTGCGCGCCCGGCGGCCCGTCGATCAGCGCGACGTCGTCCATGAGCCCGAGTGCGCCCGGCGCCGCCAGGGGCGCGAAGAAGCGCGCGATGCGCTCGAACTCACTGAGGCGCGACGGCGCCGCCACGATGTCTCTCCCCGAGCTCGTTCGGCCGCAGCGTTCGCGCCAGGTGATCGAGCACGCCATTGACCAGGCCGGGCTCCTTGGCGGCAAAGAAGGCATGGGCGATGTCGAGATATTCGCTGATGGCGACGGTGGCGGGAACCTCGCTGCAAGCAAGCAGTTCATAGGCTCCCAGCCGCAGAATGGCGCGGAGCACCGATTCGAGCCGTAAGAGCGGCCAGTCCGGCGACAGCGCCGCGCCGATGAGGCGGTCGAGTTCGGCCTGCCGCTCGACGGCGCCGCGCACGAGTTCGGCAAAGAGCGTGGCATCGGCCTCGCCGAAGGTCTCGTCCTCGCGCTGGCGGCCGAGGCGGTGACGCAGAAACTCGGTGACGACGGTCTCTGCCGGCGCACCCGCGAGCTCGATCTGATAGAGCGCCTGCACCGCCGCGAGCCGTGCCGCCGTGCGGCGCCGCGCGCCGGCCGGGTTGCGCGCGCCGCGCTCGGGCTCGCTCATAGCGCCAGACCGAGGCGGCGCTTGAGCGCGATCATGGCGAGGCACGCCTTTGCCGCCTCGCCGCCCTTGTTGCGGCGGTCGACCGCGGCGCGAGCCACGGCCTGCGCCTCGTTCTCGACCGTGAGAATGCCGAAGCCGATGGCGAGGTCATGCGCCCGCGCCAATTCCTGCAGGCCGCGCGCGCTCTCCTGGCAGACATAGTCGTAATGCGTCGTCTCGCCGCGGATGACGCAGCCCAGCGCGATATAGCCATCGAAGCGCGCCGCCGCCGCGACGGCGAAGCGGATCGCCGCCGGGATCTCGAACGCGCCCGGCACGGTGACGCGCTCATAGCTCGCGCCCGCCGCCTCGAGCGCCGCGATCGCGCCGCGCGCCAGCTCGTCCGAGATGTGAGCGTAATAGCGCGCCTCGACGATCATGATGCGCAGCGCCGCCGCCATTTCACTCGCCGCCGGTGACCGGGCGCCGTCCGACTACCGACAGGCCGTAGCCGTCGAGGCCGACGATGGTGCGCTCGGTGTTGGACAAAAAGATCATCTCGTGCACGCCGAGATCGAGCAGAATCTGCGCGCCGATGCCATAATCGCGCAGCTCGGGCCCGGGAACGCCGCGCTCCATCAGGCCGCGCAAGCGGTCGGACAGCGCGGTCGGGGTCCACTCCCGCAGCAGCACGACGACGCCGCGTCCGGTCTCGGCGATCATCCCCATCGCGCGGTGCAGCAGGTCGGCGCGGCCGCTCGTACTGCTGCCGAGCGCTTCGTCGAACAGGTTGAGCGCATGCATGCGCACCAGCACCGGCTCAGGCGTGGCGATGTCGCCTTTGACCAGCGCGATATGCTCGGCATAGGCGACGGTGTTGGCATAGACGTGCATGCGCCACTCGCCGCCGTAGCGGCTGTGGAAGGGCGCCGCGAGCCGGCGCTCGACGATGCGGTCGTGGCGGCGGCGATAGGCGATGAGATCGGCGATGGTGGCGATCTTGACGCCGTGGCGCTGCGCGAAGGCCAGGAGCTCGGGGCGCCGCGCCATCGTGCCGTCATCGTTCATGATCTCGCAGATCACGCCCGACGGATTGAGGCCGGCGAGCCGCGCCAGATCGACCGCCGCCTCGGTATGGCCGGTGCGCACGAGCACGCCGCCGTCCCGCGCCATCAGCGGAAAGACGTGGCCAGGCGTGACGATGTCGTCGGGCCCCTTCGTCGGGTCGATCGCGACCGCGATGGTGCGAGCGCGATCAGGCGCCGAGATCCCGGTGGTGACGCCGTCGCGCGCCTCGATCGATACGGTGAAGGCGGTCTGTAGCCGCGATGCGTTCTGCTGCGGCATGAGCGGCAGGCGCAGCTGCTCGACCCGGTGCCGCGTCAGCGCCAGGCAAATGAGGCCGCGGCCATATTTCGCCATGAAATTGATGATCTCGGGCGTCGCCATCTGCGCGGGAATGATGAGGTCGCCCTCGTTCTCGCGATCCTCGTCGTCGACCAGGATGAACATCCGGCCGTTGCGCGCCTTCTCGATGATTTCCTCGATCGGCGAAGTGACCTCGAGGAAGCTCATGGCAAACTCCTTCCGGACAGACGGGCGAGATAGCGCGCGATCAGATCGACTTCCAGGTTGACGCGGTCGCCGGGCGCGGCGCGCCCGAAGGTGGTCCGCGCCTGAGTGTGCGGGATGATGTTGACGCCGAAACGCCGCCCTTCGACCTCGTTGACGGTGAGCGAGACGCCGTCGAGCGCGACCGACCCCTTGGTCGCGATTGCCTGCTCGTAGGGTTCGGGCACCTCGAAGACGAAGCGCGCCGAATCGCCCTCGCTGCGGCGGGCGACGATCGCGGCCACCGCATCGATATGGCCGCTGACGAGATGCCCGCCGAGTTCCTCGCCGGCCCGGAGCGCGCGCTCGAGATTGACCGGGGTGCCGACGCGCCAGCCGCCGAGCGTGGTGCGCGCCAAGGTCTCGGCCGAGGCCTGGACGGCGAACCAGCCGTCGCCCTTCTCGACCACGGTGAGGCACGGACCGGAGCAGGCGATCGACGCGCCGATCGCGAGGTCGCCGAGGTCGAGCCTGGTGGCGATGCGAAATCCGGTGTCGCCGCCGGGGAGAATCGCACGAACCGCGCCCACATCGCCGATGATGCCGGTGAACATGATGCGGCTAAACTAGGTCGCGCGCCGCAAGGTTTCCAGCACATCCTTGCCGACCGTTTCGAGCGACAGGCGCTCGAAGCGCGGCGCCGCGGCGAAATGAGCGACCCCGAACGCCGCCACGGCGGCAAGCCCGTCGCCGCCGATGATGCTGGGCGCGTGGAACCAGGCCAGGCGATCGACCAGATCGGCGGAAATCAGGGCCGCAGCGAAGCGGGAGCCGCCCTCGGCCAGCACGCGCGTCAGGCCGCGACTGCCAAGCTCGGCAAGGCCCGCCGCAAGATCGAGCTCGCCGGTTTGCGTGACGGGCACCACGATCGTCTCGACGCCGCAATCGGCAAAGACCTTGCGGCGCGTCTCGTCGGCGTCCTCCCGTATGATGAACCAGGTCGGCGTCCGCCGCGCCGCGACCACCACCCGCGCCGTCAAGGGCACGCGCAGCCTGCCGTCGACGACGATGCGCACGGGGCTGCGCTGCTCGAGCCCGGGCAGCCGGCAGGTGAGCTCGGGATCATCGGTCTGCACGGTATTGCTGCCGACCATGACGGCATCATGGCTGGCGCGCAGCAAATGCGCCCGCTCCCGCGCCGGCTCGCCGGTGATCCAGCGGCTCTGGCCGCTCGCCGTAGCGATCCGGCCATCGAGGCTGGCGGCAAGCTTCAAGGTCACCAGCGGCCGCCCGGTCGCTATGCGCAAGAGGAATCCGGCGTTGATCTCGCTCGCGGCTTCGGCGCAGAGCCCGGTCTCGACCGCAATGCCGGCGGCGCGCAGCCGCGCAATGCCCTGACCGGCGACGCGTGGATCGGGGTCCTCGATCGGCAGCACCACCCGGGCGATGCGCGCCGCGATGAGCGCGTCGGTGCAAGGCGGCGTCTTGCCCCAATGGCAGCACGGCTCGAGGCTGACAAAGGCGGTCGCGCCCGCCGCCCGCGCGCCGGCGCGCCGCAATGCCTCGGTCTCGCCATGCGGACGGCCGCCGGGCTGCGTCCAGCCGCGGCCCACCACCTCGCCATCCCTAACCAGGACGCAGCCGACCGTCGGGTTGGGCCAGACCTGGCCCAAGCCGCGCCGCGCGAGGGCAAGCGCCGCCCGCATGTGCGCGGCGTCGTCCACGGGGCCTCAATCCCCTTCGACGTTGGCGCCGATGCGGCCAATGAACTCGCCGAAATCCTTGGCCTCGCGGAAATTGCGATAGACCGAGGCGAAGCGGACATAGGCCACCTGGTCGAGGGCGGCGAGCGATTCCATGACCAACTCGCCGATCATGTCGCTGGGGATGTCGGTCTCGCCGGAGCTTTCGAGCTGGCGCACGATCGAGTTGATCACCCGCTCCACCCGTTCAGGCTCGACCGGCCGCTTGCGCAGGGAGATGCGGATCGAGCGGGCGAGCTTGTCGCGGTCGAAGGGCTCGCGCTGGCCATTCTTCTTGATCACCGTGAGCTCGCGCAGCTGCACCCGCTCGAAGGTGGTGAAGCGCGCCGCGCAATTGGGACAAAGCCGGCGGCGGCGGATGGCGCCGCGGTCGTCGGTCGGCCGTGAGTCCTTGACCTGGGTATCCTCGCATCCGCAGAACGGACAGCGCATTGCTTCCCTCCCCTGACTCTCTCGCCGCTGTCGCGGTCACCATCCCGCCGGCGCGAGGGGATAGACCGGGAAGCGCGCGCAAAGCTGCTCCACCTTGCGCCGCACCGCCGCTTCCACCGCGCCGTTGTTGTCGCCGTTGACGGCGAGCCCGTCGAGCACCTCGGCGATGAACTCGCCGATCTGCCGGAATTCCGCCCCCCCGAAGCCGCGCGTCGTCCCTGCCGGACTGCCGAGACGGATGCCGGAGGTGACGGTCGGCTTTTCCGGATCGAAAGGAATGCCGTTCTTGTTGCAGGTGATGCCGGCGCGCTCCAGCGCCTGCTCGGCGAGTTTGCCCGTGAGCTTCTTCGGCCGCAGATCGGCCAGCATCAGATGCGTATCGGTGCCGCCGGAGACGACGGCGAGGCCGCGCTCCACCAGCTTCGCCGCCAGGGTCTGCGCGTTATCGACCACCGCGCGCGCGTAGAGCTTGAATTCAGGTCGGAGCGCCTCGGCCAGCATCACCGCCTTGGCGGCGATGACATGCATCAGCGGCCCGCCCTGCAGCCCCGGGAAGACGGCGCTGTTGATGCGCCTGCCGATCTCCTCGTCGGCGCCCAGGATCATGCCGCCGCGCGGTCCGCGCAAGGTCTTGTGCGTGGTCGTCGTCACCACATGGGCATGGGGCAGCGGGCTCGGATGGGCGCCGCCGGCAACGAGCCCGGCGAAATGCGCCATGTCCACCATGAGATAGGCGCCGACCGCATCGGCGATGCGGCGGAAGCCGGCGAAGTCGATGATGCGGGGATAGGCCGAGCCGCCGGCGATGATGATCTTGGGCCGGGCCGCCTGGGCCAGGCGCTCGACCTCGTCCATGTCGATGCGCCCATCCTCGCGGCGGACGCCGTATTGCACGGCGTGGAACCATTTGCCCGAGAGGTTCGGCGGCGCGCCATGCGTCAAATGCCCGCCCGCGGCGAGCGACATGCCGAGAATGGGATCGCCGGGCTGCGCCAGAGCGAGGAACACGGCCTGATTGGCCTGGGCCCCCGAATGCGGCTGGACATTGGCGAAGGCGCACTCGAACAGCCGCTTCGCCCGGTCGATGGCCAGTTGCTCGGCGACATCGACATATTCGCAGCCGCCATAATAGCGGCGGCCGGGATAGCCCTCGGCGTATTTGTTGGTGAGGACCGAGCCCTGCGCCTCCAGCACCGCGCGCGACACGATGTTTTCGGACGCGATCAGCTCGATCTGGTTCTGCTGGCGCTTCAGCTCGCCGCCGATGGCGGCAGCCAGCTCGGGATCGGTCTCGGCGACGCCGGCGGCGAAAAAGCTGTTGGGCAGGCGGTAGGCGGGGCTCGGAACAGAGGACATGCGAACGGGCCTCGTGTCGGTTCTGCGTGCGGTCAGGCGAGTTGGGCGACGCGGCGGGCATGGCGCCCGCCCTCGAACGCGGTGGTCAGGAAGATCTTGAGACAATCCCGGGCGAGTTCGGGACCGAGGATGCGGCCGCCCAAGACGAGAACGTTGGCGTCGTTATGTTGGCGCGCCAGCCGCGCCGTCAAGGCGTCATGACAGAGCGCGCCGCGGATTGCGGCATGGCGGTTCACGGCAATCGACATGCCGATGCCGCTGCCGCAGACGAGCAGGCCGCTGTCCGCGCGGCCGGTCTCGAGCGCCGCCGCGAGCGCATCGGCGAAGTCGGGATAATCGACCGGCTCGCGGTCGCAGGCGCCGAGGTCGAGGACTGCGAACCCGAGTGCCGAAAGTTCAGGCAGGAGCAGGGTCTTGAGATCGAAACCGCCATGATCGGCAGCAACCGCGATACAAAGGGGCATTGGCACCCAGAAATCCAGGAGTCGGCGCAATCCTACCAG
>DATNIY010000095.1:0-19877 GCA_035604195.1 Allostellaceae bacterium | reverse complement strand
GAGCCGTGCCGGTGCCGCGGAGCCTCTCCCCAGGGTGAGGACCTTCTCCCACGTCATGGGTTCGCGCGGCGCGTCGTCGGGGTCGAGGAGCGGCGAGGTCATGCGGCGGGGCCTTATCTTGCGGCGGATCGGCGCGGAGATCAGGTGTGGAGCCGCCGGGGTCGCCGCTCCAGGATGGCAAGGTGCCGTTGACGAAGCCTTTAGGCCGTTGCAGCGCTTGCGGCAGTCGCGACCGCCTGTCCGATGTGCTCTATTCCGCGCGCACCGACGCCTTCGCGCGGTCGCAATTGGGATGGAGGTCAAGCATGGGCAAGGCGCGGCTCGAAGCCTTCACCGATGGCGTCCTCGCCATCATCATCACCATCATGGTGCTGGAGATGAAAGTGCCAGAGGGCGCCGACTTCGCCGCGCTGACGGCGGCGGTGCCGGTCTTCCTGGTCTATGGGCTGAGCTATGCCAATGTCGGCATATTCTGGAACAACCACCACCACATGCTGCACGCGACGCAGCGCATCGACGGCACGGTGCTGTGGGCCAACCTTTTTCTGCTGTTCTGGATTTCGCTGGTGCCGTTCGCCATCCGCTGGATGGACGAGACCCATTTCCGCGCCCTGCCGACCGCGGCTTACGGCGCCGTGCTGTCGATGGCGGCAATCGGCTACACCCTGTTGAAGCGGCGAATCATCGCCGCCAACGGGCCGAGCTCGATGCTCGCCACGGCGATCGGCCAGGATCGTAAGGGCAAAATCTCCATCGCGCTCTACCTCGCGTCAATTCCAGTGGCCTTCCTCAGCCCGTGGCTCGCGATCCTGCTCTATATCGCGGTCGCCTTGATGTGGTTCGTCCCCGACCGCCGCATCGAATCCGTCGCATAGTTACAGCACGCATAGCTTCACCCGATCTCCGCGAGGCGCTTGGCCAGCAGCCGGCGCTAACGGTGTATTTCAGCGCAGACCTGGAATCCCGGATCGCCCCCTCTGCGGTCGCCTCTATATGTGAGAATGTCCGATCTCTTATATAAATCGGGCTCGATGCTCGTACGACTCGCTCTATCGTCGAGATCACGGAGCTGGCGGGCCAAGCTTCTTGTCTTCGACTTTCGTAACAGTAAGCGCGATCTCATTGCGCGCGCCGCAACCGCGGCAAAGCCAGTGTATCCCCGGCCTGATCTCATGGGGCCACAGGGCCATCTTTTCGGGGCAATCTGGCGTCGAGCAAGGAGCATCCATCATCTTCGGTGTCCAACGGACGCGACCATCCGATTCCGACGTGATCGTGTATTCAGCTTTGCACTCAAAACACTGCACCTCAACCGTGCGCTTGCCGAAGGGCATCCGTTTTCTAATGGGCCTCTTACAGTCCTTGGTCATGCAATGGTCGAGCGCCGCGATGATCCCGAGCGTAATGTTCCAAACGGGGGAGCTTAGGACATTTTCAATTAGACCGACGACGGTTTCGCAGCGCTCCCGGAGCTTCGCCGAATCCGGCATCTTCCCAGATTGAACCTGCTCAAGAGAAGGCATGTGCAAATACGACCCAATGGCGTCGTAGTGGGCCTTGAGGTCTGCAAGTGTGAAGACAACGTCGGTGCCAAATGGCGTCATGTTTTCCCGTGGCGCGGGCTTGCCATATTCCTCCTCGCGTCGCAAGGCGATGGTCGATGTCATGCCGATAGAGGGATCGATATCGAGGAGCGCAGCCATTAGCTTGCGGGGCTGCCAAGTCTTGTATTCGTTGGGTGGAATATCATCCTTGAAAGCCAGCGCGCGGTCGTACGTCAAAGCTTCCATAGCGTTGCGTAGTTCGAGCGCAGCATAACGGAGCCGAGGGGAATCGTTCGCTTTGAGTTCAGTCTTTGCCCGCGTCAAAGATTCACGCGCAGAAAGTCGGAAGTCTGGAGCATTAACCGTCATTAATCCCTCGTAAATCGGCTCCGCTCGATGTCCTGCGTGGCCCGAATCTCGCGTAGCCTTCGTCCCTCTCGCCGTTCCTGCTGTCAGCCTCGAAATCGTGCTGTGGCTGACGTTGTAGGTGCGGGCGATCTCCCGGACGGGCTCGCCCTTCTCGCGTCGCCGGATCGCTTCGCGCCGTTGGTGCTGTGTCAGTTTCGGCTCGCGTCTCATCTTCACGCCCCGCGCCACGCTTCACCCGATCTCCGCGAGGCGCTTGGCCAGCAGCCGGCGCTCGGGTTCGAGCTTGGCGAGAGCGAGCGCCGTACGGTAGGCCGCGCGCGCTTCCTCGCGCCGTCCCAAGCGCCGCAGCAGATCGGCGCGCACCGCCGGCAGCAGGTGATAATCCTCGAGCCCGCCGCGCGCGGCGAGCGCGTCGATGAGGGCGAGCGCCCGCGCCGGGCCATCGACCATCGACACCGCGGCGGCGTGGTTGAGCTCGACGACCGGCGAGGGGTAAAGCCGCAGCAGCACTTCGTAGAGCCCGACGATCTGCGGCCAGTCGGTCGCGTCGTGCTGCCGGGCGCGGGCGTGGAGCGCGGCGATCGCGGCCTGCACGGCGTAAGCGCTGGGCCGGTCCGGCGCGCGCAAGGCGCGGTCCACGAGCGCCAAGCCTTCGGCGATTTCGCTCGCATCCCAGAGGCCGCGGTCCTGGTCCTCGAGCAGAACGATGTCGCCTGCTCGCGTGACCCGCGCCGCGCGCCGCGCATGATGCAGCAGCATGAGTGCGAGCAGGCCCATGACATCGGGCCGGCCGGGGATCAGCGCGTCGATCAAGCGGCCGAGCCGGATCGCCTCGGCGGCGACGTCCTCGCGCATGAGCGTGTCGCCCGAGGTTGCGGCATAGCCTTCGGTGAAGATGAGATAGACCACCGCGAGCACGCCTTCGACGCGCGCATCCAGCATAACGAGTGCCGGCGTCTCATAGGGGATCTTGGCGTCGCGGATCTTGCGCTTGGCGCGCACCAGCCGCTGCGCCATGGTCTCCTCGTTGACGAGAAAGCCGCGCGCGACGGCTTCCGTCGTCAGGCCGCAGACCGCGCGCAGAGTAAGCGCCACCCGCGCCTCCGCGCTCAGCGCGGGATGGCAGCAGGTGAAGATGAGGCGCAGCATGTCGTCGCCGAACGCATGCTCGTCCTCTTCCGGCGGCGCGGTCTGGTTGGCGAGCGCGGCCTCGGCCTCGAGATAGCGGCGCTTGTCGCGAAACAGAATCTGCCGGCGTAGATAATCAATCGCCTTGTTGCGCCCGACATTGACGAGCCAGGCGCGCGGATTGGCCGGTATCCCGCCCGACTTCCATTGCGCCACAGCCGCGGCGAAGGCCTCTTGCAGCGCCTCTTCGGCGAGCTCGAAATCGCCGACGAGGCGGATCAGCGTCGCGAGCACGCGACCCGCCTCGTGCCGGAATACGCTCTCGATGTCCACGGCGCTCATGCTCGCATCATTCGGCGCCGTGCGGTCGGTGCGTCAATCGTACTTCATCACCGGCCGCACCTCGATCGAGCCGAATTTCGCCGAAGGCACGCGCGCCGCGACCGCGATGGCCTCGTCGAGATTCTTGGCCTCGATGAGATAATAGCCGCCGAGCTGCTCGCGCGTTTCGGCGAAGGGTCCGTCGGTGGTCAAGGTCTTGCCGCCGCGCAGCCTGACCGTCGTTGCCGCGGAGGTCTGCTGCAACGCGTCGCCGGCCTTGAAATTGCCGCTCTTGATGATCGACTGGGTGAAGGCGCCGTACTCCGTCATCATCGCGGCCATGTCGGCCTGGCTCTTGCCCGCCGCCTCGGCTTCGTTAGCGTAGATCAGCAAAAGGTATTGCATCGTCCTCTCCTGTGCCTGATTGGCGTCATCCGCCGTCATCAAGTCGAACGGGGTGGGGCCGGATCGACATCGACGACTCCGGCCGAGCGAAGATAATTTCGAGGATAGCAGAACCGGCCCCGTCATCGCACTGACACGGAACCGGAACGGAACTGTCACTTTCGCATGCTACCCCTAGGGCTAGGAGGAAAGAGGGGTCACGCATGCAGCCGCTTGTGTTTCAGCGCCGGATTCGCTCTGCCGTCGCGTCGGGCTGGACGAATTTCCGGAGTGCGCCCGTGCCCGCGGTCGATCCGGTGGCGCTCACTATGCTCGCGGTCAATCGCCTGGCGCCGGCGACCTTGCGCACCTCGACCAACGGACGGGCGCTCAAGATCGTGGTGCCCGATGCCGGTGTCGCCGCGATCTTCCGCGCCGCGCTCATGGAGATGCAGAAGGCGCGCGGCACCGACCGGCTGGTCGAGATCGTGGTGGCGCAGGAGAGCGACGCGGCGTGAGCGACGGCGGCGCCATGATGCGCGATGGCCGCCCCCATCATTATCGCACCATCTGGATTTCCGACATCCATCTCGGCACGCGCGGCTGCAAGGCCGAATTCCTCCTCGATTTCCTGCGCCACAACGAATCGGACACGCTCTATCTCGTCGGCGACATCGTCGATGGCTGGCGCTTAAGCAAATCCTGGTACTGGGCGCAGAGCCACAACGACGTCATCCAGAAGATCCTGCGCAAGGCGAGGAAGGGCACCGAGGTCTTCTACATCCCCGGCAATCATGACGAGTGGCTCAGGGACTATGTCGAGCTGCAATTGGGCGGCGTGCTGCTGATCGCCGAGGCGATCCACCACACTGCCGACGGGCGCCGCCTCTTGGTCGTCCACGGCGATGCCTATGACGGCGTCGTGCGCTACGCCCGCTGGCTCGCGCTCATGGGCGATCGGGCCTATGACGGTGCGCTGCGGCTCAATCACGTCTTCAACCTGCTGCGCCGCCGCTTCGGCTATCCCTATTGGTCGCTCTCGGCCTATCTCAAGGCCAAGGTCAAGAACGCCGTCCAGTTCGCCAGCGATTACGCCAACGCGATCGCCGCTGAGGCGCGCGTGCGCCAGTGCGACGGCGTCGTCTGCGGCCATATCCATCAGGCGGGCATCCGCGATCTCGGCGGCGTGCTCTATTGCAACGACGGCGATTGGGTCGAGAGCTGCACCGCGCTGGTCGAGCATTTCGACGGCAGGCTCGAGATCGTCCATTGGATCGAGCTGCGCGCCCTCGATCCGCTGGTCCCGCCGCCGGCCGAGCCCGAATTGGTGGAAGCGGCGGAAGCGCCGTGAACATCCTGCTCGCGACCGACGCGTGGCCGCCGCAGGTGAACGGCGTCGTCCGCACGCTCATGGCGCTCAAGCGCGAACTTGCGGCGCTCGGGCATGGCGTGAGCGTGATCGGGCCCGATCGCTTCCGCTCCATCCGCTGTCCCGGCTATACCGAGATCCGCCTGGCGATCGATGCCGGGCCGCGCATCGGCCACATGATCGAGGCCGCTGCGCCCGACGCCATCCACGTCGTCACCGAAGGGCCGGTCGGTCTCGCCGCGCGGCGCTGGTGCCTGAAGCGCGGCCTCGCCTTCACCACGGCATTCCATACGCGCTTTCCCGAATACCTGGCCGAGCGCCGCATCGCGCCCAAGGCGCTGACCTATACCTTCCTGCGGCGTTTCCATGCGCCCTCGCAGGGCGTGATGGTCGCGACGGAATCGGTGCGCCGCGAGCTTGCGGCGCGCGGCTTCGGCAATCTCAAGCCGTGGGGGAGGGGCGTCGACACCGCGCTCTTCGATCCGGCGCGGCGCGACGGCGCCATCGACCTGCCGCGGCCGATCTTTCTTTCGGTCGGCCGCATCGCGCGCGAGAAGAACCTGGCGGCCTTCCTCGCGCTCGATCTGCCGGGATCGAAGGTAGTGGTGGGCGAGGGGCCGCAACTCCTGGAGCTGCGCCGCCGCTTTCCTGGCGCGCATTTCCTCGGGCGCCGCGACAATGGCGTGCTCGCGGGAATCTATGCCGCCGCCGATGTCTTCGTCTTCCCGAGCCGGACCGACACCTTCGGTCTCGTCATGCTCGAAGCGCTCGCCTCGGGCGTGCCGGTCGCGGCCTTTCCGGTGCCGGGACCGCTCGATGTCATCGGCGACAGCGGCGCCGGCGCGCTCGACGAGGATCTGCGTGCGGCGGCGCTGGCGGCGCTGCACATCCCGCGCGAACGCTGCCGCGAGCACGCTTTGTCCTTCACTTGGACCGCCTGCGCCGCGATGTTCGTCGATCAGCTCTGCCCGCTGCGGCGCTAGTGACGGAATTCGGAGAACGGGTATTCGAGGCTGCCCGATTTGAATTGCGGCGGGTCGAGGATGACCTGAATCCCCGGCCGGGTGAATTGCTGGAGGTCGTGGCCGTGGATGCCGCGGTACTGGATGGTCAGAATGCGCGCCGTCGCCCATTCGCCTTCCGGGCCGAACTTCACATCGCCGACGATGGTGTGGAACGTCGCCTGGTGGATCTGTTGCGCGATCTTGTCCTGGTCGAGCGAGCCCACCGCCTGCACCGCCTGCGCCAGGATTTCGGCGGCGGCGTAAGTGAAGGGCGGGATGTAATAGCCGAGCGGATCGACCGCGGCCGCAACGGCGCGCGCCTGATATGTCGCGAGAAAGGCGTCGATGCCGGGGAAGCTCATGGTCGGCTCGTGCACGAACAGCTCGTAGCCGACGATGCCGTTGAGCTGCTCGCCGAACCGCTCCTTGATTTCGCCGGCCTGTAGCCCGACCATGCCGCCGCCGAACATCCTGGGGACGAGGCCGACCTCGTCCAGCGCGCGCAGAACGCCCGCGGTATCGGCGGGGTATGAGCCGACATAGACGATGTCGGGCGCCGCCGCCTTGATGGCGCGGATGATCGGCGTGTAGTCGATCGTCGCCGGCGGATATGTCCGGTCATAGACGAGTTTGAGCCCGACCCGCTGCGCATTGGCCCGCGCGCCTTCCAGCACCGCCCGCGAGAACTCGGCATCGGCGCCGACGAGCGCCACGCTCGCGGGCTTCGGCTGCATCGTCATCGCCGCATCGAAGAAGCCGTGCGAGATCGAATCCTTGCCGTTCGGCCCGTAAGGCATGATCTGGAAGAAGCGGGGATAATGGAAGCGCTCGTTGACCGCGATGGCGAAGCTGTCCATCAGGACCATGTTGTGCTCGATGACGGAGGGCATCGCGGGCGTGCTGATATTGGTGCCCTGGGCGAAGAGCAGATCGACATGGTCGATGTCCAGGAGCTTCGCGTAGATGCCGGGCACCAGAGCCGGATTGCTCTGATCGTCGAAATAGCGCAGCTGCACCTGGCGTCCGAGCAGCCCGCCCTTGGCGTTGATGTCTTGCTGCCAGATCTGGAGCGCGACCAGCTCCTGTTTGCCGTTGAGCGCGAGCTCGCCGGTAAGCTCGGCGGAAAAGCCGAGCTTGATCGGCTCGGCGCTCCAGGACGGCGCTGCCAACGCGGTGCAGGCGAGCGCCATGGCGGCGATGACGCGATGATGCAGCATGACACTCCTCCCCCGCCGGCGTCTTTGCGCGCCGGCGGGGGCGAGTTTAAGCGAGTAGCGCCGCTTCGGCCAGCAGCGTGAGCGCGCGCTCGACCGCGGCGCGGCGCACCGCGGCGCGGTCGCCGGCGAAGACGTGGCGCTCGGTCCGCGCTGCCGCGCCGCGCTGGGCGAGGCCGAGATAAACCAGCCCGACGGGCTTGCCCGGCGTCGCGCCGCCCGGCCCGGCAATGCCAGTGACGGAGACCGCGAGATCGACGGGGGCGTGAGCGAGCGCGCCCGCCGCCATCGCCGCCGCCACTTCGGCGCTGACCGCGCCATGGGCGGCGATGAGCGCAGGGGGCACGCCCAAAAGATCGGTCTTGGCCGCGTTCGAATAAGTGACGAAGCCGCGCTCCACGACATCCGACGAGCCGGCGATGTCGGTGAGCGCCGCGGCGATCATCCCGGCGGTGCAGGACTCCGCGGTGGCCAGCATGAGCCCGCGCGCGCGGCAGCGCGCGAGCACGGTCTCCGCCAAGCTCTGCAAAGCCGCGTCATCGACCAAGGATCGCCCTCCCGACCAGCAGCACCACCGCGGCCATGAGGCCCGCCAAGGCATCGTCGAGCATGATGCCAAGCCCGCCGCCAATCTCGCGGTCGGCCCAGCGCACCGGCCACGGCTTCACCACGTCGCAGAAGCGGAAGAGCAGGAAGCCCAGGGCATAGGCGATGGGATCGAGCGGCGCCGCGGCGAGAGTGAGCCATTGGCCCACCACCTCATCGACGACGATGCAGGCGGGATCCTTGGCGGATAGGGAATTCGCCATCACCGAGGCCGCCCACCAGCCGAGCAGGAACAATGCCGCCGCAGCCGCGAGCAGCCCGAGCGCGCCGCCGGCCCAAGCGATGAGCCAGGCGAAGGGCAGCGCCGCGAGCGAGCCCCAACTCCCGGGCGCCCAGGGCAGAAAGCCGCAGCCGAACCAGGTCGCAATCAGCGCCGCCGGATGCCATGGCGGCAGCGGCGCGGCGCGCAGCTTCACCGCCGCTGCCATCACAGCGGCAGGCGCAAGGTCGCCACCGCCTGCGCTGCGATCCCCTCGCCGCGGCCGGTGAAGCCGAGTTTTTCCGTCGTGGTCGCCTTGACGCTGACGCGGCGCGGATCGAGCGCCAGGATTTCCGCAATGCGCCCTCGCATGGCCTCGCGCTGCGGCCCGATGCGCGGCCGCTCGCAGATCACGGTGACATCGACATGGGCGATGCTGCCGCCGGAAGCGGCAACGAGATCGGCGGCATGGCGCAGGAAGCGGTCGGAGGAGGCGCCGCGCCAGCGCGGATCGCTCGGCGGAAAGTGCATGCCGATGTCGCCGGCGCCGAGCGCGCCGAGGATCGCATCGGTCAGCGCATGCAGCCCGACATCGGCGTCGGAATGGCCGACCAGGCCCTGGTCAAACGGCACGCGCACGCCGCACAGCCAGAGATGGTCGCCCGCGCCGAAGGCATGGACGTCGAAGCCCTGGCCGGTGCGGATGTCGCCCTGCCGCGCCGCGATGATCTGCTCGGCGCGCCGCAGATCGGCGTGCGTCGTCACCTTGAAATTCCGCTCGTCGCCCTCGACGAGCTGCACCGCGAGCCCGGCCTTCTCCGCCACCGCCGCATCGTCGGGCAGGCTCATGCCGATTGCGGCGCGGTGGGCGGCCAGGATCTGGTCGTAGCGAAAGCCTTGCGGCGTCTGCGCCCGCCACAGCGCCGTGCGGTCGAGCGTCTCGGCGACGCAGCCGGATTGCGCGCGCTTCACCGTGTCCGGAATGGGGAGGGCCGGGATCGCCGCCACCCCCGTCTCAAGCGCCGCCAAGACGCGGCCGATGATCGCGGCATCGACCAGGGGGCGCGCGGCATCGTGAATGAGCACGCGACCGGGCGCGAGATCGCTCAGGCTCTCGAGTCCGAGCCGCACCGAATCCTGGCGCTCGGCCCCGCCCGCGACCGGCGGCAGAAGATCGAGCCCGGCCATCGCCGCGGCATAGAGCGGCTGATCGTCGGGATGATAGACGATGCGCACGCCGCTCACGCCGGGATGGGCGATGAACGCCTCGACCGCATGACGCAGCAGCGGCCGGCCGGCCAAGGGCAGGTATTGCTTGGGTTGCGCGCCCGCCAAGCGCGTGCCGCGCCCGGCGGCAACCACCAGCGCGATGCAGGAAGTCATCGCCGCGCAAGCTAGACCATCGCGGTGCCGCTTGCCAAGGCGAGCGGGCAGAGGCTATGCCCGGAGGCGGAGAAGCGGATGAATACCGGCCTCGCGCTCAATCTCGCGGCGCTCGCGACCTTGCTGCCGGCGGCTCTGGTCGGGTGGCGGTCGAGCGGGCGCGGCCGCAACGCGCTGCTTTACGCCGTGCTGGCGATCGCGGTCGTAGGCCCGAGCTGGTGGGTCGTCGCGCGGCTCGGCGGGGAGTGGCGCACCGGATTCGCCGATGCGCTCTGGGTCTCGGTGGCCGCGACCATGGCGTTGTTCCTCGTGCTCGTCGTGGTGACCGAGAATGCGTGGCGGCTGACGCCGCTGCTGATGCCGCTCCTCTTGGTTTTCGGTTTGCTCGGCACCTTCTGGCACGATTTGCCGGAGCGGCCGGTGGCGGGCGCGGTGCCGCCGGGCTGGCTCGACGCCCATATCCTCTTCGCTGTCACGACTTATGGGCTCATCACCATCGCGGCGGTTGCAAGTCTTGCCGTATTCCTGCAGGAGCGGGCGTTCAAGGCGAAGCAGCCGACGCGGCTCACCCGGCTGTTGCCGGCCATGGCCGAGAGCGAAAGGCTCGAGTTGGGCCTCCTGACCGCCGCCGAGGCGGTGCTCGCCTTGGGCCTCGCCAGCGGCATGGCGGCGCAATACTTTCTCGGGCGCGCCTTGTTGCCGTTCGACCACAAGACGCTGTTCTCGGTCGCGGCCTTCATCGTCATCGGCGGCCTGCTGATCGCGCGGCGCTCGATCGGCATCCGCGGCAAGCGGGTGGCCCGGCTCGGCATTCTCGCTTTCGTCTTGCTGACGCTTGCCTATCCCGGCGTGAAGTTCGTCACGGATGTGATTCTGACGTGAAACTATTTACTTTATATCATAGGCTTATGATATTTATATGATCTGGTATATCAGGATAAAAGAGGCGATGCCTCGCGTCGTCGTCCTGCTTCGCATCTGCAAAGAAATCGTTGCATCCGGAATTGGCGGCGGTATTATTTGCCTAATTCATAGGCATGGACGGCTCGTGCATAAATAATGAGCATTGCTATTGGCCCAATCGTTTTGGATGACTCCGTCATCCTTGCACCGATGTCGGGCGTCTCGGACCTGCCGTTTCGCCGCCTGGTGAAGCGCGAAGGCGCGGCGCTGGTGGTCTCCGAGATGATCGCCAGCCAAGCCATGATCCGGCAGACCAGGCAATCCCTGGCGATGGCAGCGACCGTGGCTGAGGAGCAGCCGATGGCGGTGCAGCTTGCGGGCTGCGAGCCTGCGGTGCTGGCCGAGGCGGCGCGGCTCAATGCCGATCGTGGCGCCCAAATCATCGACATCAATTTCGGCTGTCCCGTGAAGAAGGTCGTGAACGGCCAGGCGGGCTCGGCGCTGATGCGCGACGAGGTGCGGGCGGGGCAGCTGCTGGCGGCGACCGTGCGCGCGGTCGATCTCCCGGTGACGCTGAAGATGCGCACGGGCTGGGACGAGGGCAACCGCAACGCGCCGCAGCTTGCGCGCATCGCCGAGGATAGCGGCATCCGCATGATTACCGTGCACGGCCGCACGCGCTGTCAGTTCTACGACGGCCATGCCGACTGGGCCTTCATCCGCCGCATCAAGGAGGCGGTCGGCATCCCCGTGATCGCCAACGGCGACATCGTCACGCTCGAGGATGCCGCCGAGGCGCTCGCCCGCTCGGGCGCCGACGGCATCATGGTCGGCCGCGGCACCTATGGGCGTCCCTGGTTCATCAAACAGGTGATCCATTTTCTGCGCACCGGCGAGCGCCTGCCCGATCCGCCGCTCACCCGCCAGCTCGCCATCCTGCTCGAGCATTACGAGGACATGCTCGCGCATTACGGCACCGCCATCGGCAGCCGCGTCGCGCGCAAGCATATCGGCTGGTACTCGAAGGGAATGACCGGCTCGGCCGAGTTCCGCGCCGCGATCAACCGCACCGACGAGCCCAAGCAAGTGAAGGCGATGATCCGCTCGTTCTACGAGCCGATCATGGCCAAGGCGGCTTGAGATCGTGCGGCGCGCACTCCCCAACCGCATCGCGCCCGACGCGCCCATCGAGGCGACCGCGGTGCTCGCGGCCTTGCCCGATC
This sequence comes from Allostellaceae bacterium, assembly GCA_035604195.1. Lineage (GTDB taxonomy): Bacteria > Pseudomonadota > Alphaproteobacteria > ATCC43930 > CGMCC-115725 > DATJLY01. The sequence goes on along the minus strand of DATNIY010000095.1, from coordinate 8,230 downwards.
CGGTGATCGTGATCGACGGCGCGAACCGCCTGCGCTATGCCAACGCCGCCGCCGAGCATTTCTTCGAGACCAGCGTTGCCAGCCTGATCGGCACGCCGCTCTCCGACCTGTTGCCGGCGGACAGCCCGCTCTTCGCCCTTGTCCAATCCGTCCGCCAATCCGGCCACAGCGTCTCGGAATACGCCGTCACCCTGGAGACGCCGCGCCTCGGCTCGCGCATCGCCAATATTCAGGCCGCACCGCTCGGCGAAGAGCGCGACCGCGTCGTCCTTATGCTGCAGGAGCGCTCGATCGCCGACAAGATCGACCGTCAGCTCACCCACCGCAACGCCGCGCGCTCGGTGACGGCAATGGCGGCCATGCTGGCGCATGAGGTGAAGAATCCGCTCTCCGGCATTCGCGGCGCGGCGCAGCTCATCGAAGAGAATGCGGGGACGGCCGACCGCGAGTTGACCCGCCTCATTTGCGACGAGGCCGACCGCATCTGCGCGCTCGTTGACCGCATGGACGTGTTCTCCGACCGAAGGCCGATCGAGCGCACGCCCGTCAACATCCACGAGGTGCTGGAGCGCGTGCGCAAGGCGGCGCATTCGGGCTTCGCGCGGCATGTCCGCTTCGTCGAGGAGTACGACCCCTCGCTTCCTCCCGTTCACGGCAACCGCGACCTGCTGATCCAAGTGTTCCTCAATCTGCTCAAGAACGCCGCCGAGGCGGTGCCCAAGCAGGGCGGCGAGATCCAGCTTTCGACCTCCTACCAGCACGGCGTGCGGCTCGCCGTCGCCGGCAGCGACAGCCGCCTGCACCTGCCGCTGGTGGTTTCGGTTACCGACAACGGCGAGGGCATTCCCGAGGAACTGCGCCCGCATCTCTTCGATCCCTTCGTCTCGACCAAGCACAACGGCAGCGGTCTCGGCCTCGCCCTCGTCGCCAAGGTGATCGGCGATCACGGCGGCATCATCGAGTTCGACAGCCAGCCGCGCCGCACCGTGTTCCGCGTCTATCTCCCGACGGCGCCGCGCGGAGGGGAGGCATGAGCGCGACCTCGACCATCCTGGTGGCGGACGACGACCGCGCCATCCGCACGGTCCTGAGCCAGGCGCTCGGCCGCTTGGGTCACGAGGTCAGGTCCACCGGCAATGCGGCGACCTTGTGGCGCTGGGTATCGGAGGGGGAGGGCGACCTCGTCATCACCGATGTCGTGATGCCCGACGAGAACGGCCTCGATCTGGTGCCGCGCATCAAGAAGCTGCGGCCGGAGCTGCGCATCATCGTGATGAGCGCGCAGAACACGCTGTTGACCGCGGTCAAGGCGGCCGAGCGCGGCGCCTTCGAATATCTGCCGAAGCCCTTCGATTTGCGCGAACTCGTCACCGTCGTGCAGCGCGCCTTGACCTCGCCGCATTCCGGCGCGGCCGCCGCGGCCGCAGGCGAGGAGAGCGAGGAGCAACTGCCGCTCATCGGCCGCTCGCCGGCGATGCAGGAGATCTACCGCGTGCTGGCCCGGCTCATGGGCACCGATCTGACGGTGATGATCACCGGCGAGAGCGGCACCGGCAAGGAGCTGGTGGCGCGCGCCCTGCACGATTACGGCAAGCGGCGCAACGGCTCGTTCGTCGCCGTCAACATGGCGGCGATCCCGCGCGAGCTCATCGAGAGCGAGCTCTTCGGCCACGAGAAGGGCTCGTTCACCGGCGCCATGGCGCGCGGCGTCGGCCGCTTCGAGCAGGCGCAGGGAGGCACGCTCTTTCTCGACGAGATCGGCGACATGCCGCTCGATGCGCAGACGCGGCTTCTCCGCGTGCTGCAGCAGGGCGAATACACCACCGTCGGCGGCCGCATCCCGATCCGCGCCGATGTGCGGATCATCGCCGCGACGCACCGCGATCTGCGCCATCACATCCGGCAGGGGCTGTTCCGCGAGGATCTGTTCTACCGCCTGAACGTCGTGCCGATTCGCCTGCCGCCGCTTCGGGAGCGAACCGAGGACATTCCGGCCCTGGTCCGGCATTTCTTCACCGTCGCCAACAGCGAGGGCTTGCCGATCAAATCGCTCGATCCGGCGGCGATGGAGCGGCTCAAGAGCTATCGCTGGCCCGGCAATGTGCGCGAGCTGGAAAATCTGGTGCGGCGCCTCGCCGCCCTTTATGCGCAGGAGACCATCGGCGTCGAGCAGATCGAGGCCGAGCTCGCCGAGGCGATGGCGCCGCAATCCGCGGCGGAGAGCCAGGCGAATGAAGGGCTGGGCGTCGCCGCGGAGCGGCACCTGCGCGACTATTTCTCCGCGCACAAGGGCGGGCTGCCGCCGGCCGGGCTCTATGACCGGGTGCTGCGCGAGATCGAGCGGCCGCTCATTCGCTTGACCCTGGGCATGACCCGCGGCAATCAGCTCAAGGCGGCGCAGCTCTTGGGCCTCAATCGAAACACGCTGCGCAAGAAGATCCGCGAATTGGACATCGAGGTTGGCCGCGGCATAAAATGACCGGCGGTCGGGCGGTCCACGGGCGGACAGGGATGAGCGTGTCGCGGGGGTTCGTGCGCTGGGCGGGGCAGGTTCGGCTCGGGCGCAAGCTTGCCGTCGCGCTTGCCGGCGCCGCCATCATCTCGGCGATTGCGACATATGCGGCGCTGCGCGGCATCGCGCCGCTCGACACGCCGCCGCATCTCGACGAGCTGCTGCTCCTCCTCAACCTCGTGCTGGTGCTGCCGCTCTTCGCCGTAGTGGCGTGGCGCCTGGTGCAGGTCTGGGCCGAGCGGCGGCGCGGGCTCGCCGGCTCGCGCCTCCATGTCCGGATGGTGCTGCTGTTCAGCCTGGTGGCGGTGATCCCGACCATCATCGTCGCCATCTTCTCCTATCTGCTCTTCAGCTTCGGCGTGCAGGCGTGGTTCAGCGAGCGGGTGCGCACCGCGCTCTCGGAATCGCAAGCCGTTGCCGAGGCCTATCTGCACGAGCATCAGCAGACGATCCGGGCGGATGTCATCAGCATGGCGAGCGACCTCAATCGCGAGGCCGCCTTTCTGACGATCGCGCCCGACCGGCTCAATCAGATCGTCAACGCGCAGGCGGCGCTGCGCTCGCTGAGCGAGGCGATGGTGTTCGACGGCGACGGGCATGTGCTGGCGCGCACCGGGCTGAGCTTCGCGCTCCAGCTCGAGCCGCTGCCGGATTGGGCCTGGCAGCAGGCGCGCGCCGGCGACGTGGCGATCCTCACCAGCGACAACGACGACCGGGTGCGCGCGCTGGTGCGGCTGTCGCGCTTCGGCGACGTCTATCTCTATGTCGGCCGCTTCGTCGATCCGGTGGTGCTCAACCACATGGCGCAGACGCAGCGCGCCGTGGCGCAGTACGAGCAACTCGAGGGCGAGCGCTCGGAATACCAGATCGCCTTCTCCATGATGTTCTTCGCGGTCGGCGTGTTGCTGCTCACCGGCGCGGTCTGGGTCGGCCTGAGCTTCGCCTCGCGCATGGCGCGGCCGATAAGCTCGCTCATCGCCGCGGCCGAGCAGGTCCGCGGCGGCGATCTCGCGGCGCGCGTTCCGGAAGGCGACAGCGACGAGGAGTTCGGCTCGCTGTCGCGCGCCTTCAACCGCATGACCCATCAGCTCCAAACCCAGCGCGGCGAGTTGATCGAGGCGAACCGCCAGCTCGATCTGCGTCGGCGCTTCACCGAGACGGTGCTGGAGGGCGTCTCGGCCGGGGTCGTCGGCCTCGACCAGGAGGGCCGCATCAATCTGCCGAACCGCTCGGCCTCGGTGCTGCTCGAGACCGATCTCGATCAGCATATCGGCCAGGAACTCGCCGAAGTCGTGCCGGAGATGGCGCCGCTCATCGAGGAGGCGGGACGCCGCCCGGACCGGCTGGCGCAGTCGCAGCTCAGCGTCATGCGCAATCACCGCAGCTCGACGCTCCTGGTGCGCATCGCCCCCGAGCGCCTCGAGGGCGAGCTCAAGGGCTATGTCGTCACCTTCGACGACGTGACCGAGCTGCTTTCGGCGCAGCGCAAGGCGGCCTGGGCCGATGTCGCGCGCCGCATCGCCCATGAGATCAAGAACCCGCTGACCCCGATCCAGCTCTCGGCCGAGCGCTTGAAGCGCAAATACCTCAAGGAGATCAGGAACGATCCCGAGACCTTCGCCACCTGCACCGACACGATCATCCGCCATGTCGGCGACATCGGGCGCATGGTCGACGAGTTCTCCTCCTTCGCGCGCATGCCGGCGCCGATCATGGGCGAGGAAAATCTGGCGGAGATCGTCCGCCAAACCGCCTTCGTCCAGCGCACCGTGACGCCGGAGATCCAAATCGAGGTCGACTTGCCGGCGTCGCCTCTGCGCATCTACTGCGACTCGAGGCAGCTCAGCCAGGCGCTCGCCAACCTGCTCAAGAACGCCGCCGAATCGATTCAGGCGCGGCCAAGCCCGGCCCCGGCGGGGCGGATCACCATTCGGGCGCGGGCAGGCGAGGGCGAGACGGTGCTGACCGTCGACGACAATGGCCGCGGCCTGCCGCAGGAGGGGCGCGAGCGCTTGACCGAGCCTTACGTTACGACCCGCGCCAAGGGGACCGGGCTCGGTCTCGCCATCGTCAAGAAGATCATGGAAGATCATCACGGCGCGCTGGTTCTCGAGGACCGGGAGGGCGGCGGCGCCCGCGTCAAGCTCGTCTTCAAGGAGCGGGAGATCGAGTCGAAGCCGGCGTCCCCGGTGGCGGCCCCGGCAGCGGTCGAGGCGGATTAGCCAATGGCGCATGACATTCTCGTCGTCGACGACGAAGCCGACATCCGCATGCTGATGTGCGGCATCCTCAAGGACGAAGGCTACGACACGCGCGAGGCGGGCAGCAGCGCCGAGGCCCTGGCCGCCATCCGCTCGCGTCAGCCCACCCTCGTCGTCCTCGACATCTGGCTGCAGGGCAGCGAGCTCGACGGGCTCGAGATCCTCAAGATCACCCGGCGCGAGCTGCCGACCTTGCCGGTGGTCATGATCAGCGGCCACGGCAACATCGAAACCGCCGTCGCCGCCATCAAGATCGGCGCTTACGATTTCATCGAGAAGCCGTTCAAGGCCGACCGGCTGCTGCTCGTCGTCGAACGCGCCATCGAGGCGACGCGCCTGAAGCGCGAAAACGAGGCGTTGCGGCAGCGCGCCGGCGACGAGAGCGAACTCATCGGCGCCTCGCATACGATGGGCCAGTTGCGCCACCAGATCGAGCGGGTCGCACCCACGGGCAGCCGCGTCCTCGTCACGGGCGCGCCGGGCGTCGGCAAGGAACTGGTCGCGCGCCTCCTGCACGAGCATTCGCGCCGCGCCATGGGGCCCTTCATCGTGCTGAGCTGCGCGACGATGCGGCCGGAGCGGCTCGAGACCGAGCTCTTCGGGGCCGAGGGAGCGGCCGCGGGTCCGGACAGTCCGCGCAAGGTCGGCACCTTCGAGCAGGCGCATGGCGGCACGCTCGTGCTCGACGAGGTCGCGGACATGCCGCTGGAAACCCAAGGCAAGATCGTGCGCGCGCTGCAGGAGCAAGTGTTCGAGCGCGTCGGCGGCGGCCGGGTCAAGGTCGATGTGCGCGTGGTCGCGTGCACGCAGCGCAATCTCGCCTTGGAGATCGAGGCCGGCCGCTTCCGCGAGGATCTCTATTACCGGCTCGCCGTGGTGCCGCTCCATGTCCCGCCGCTCAAGGAGCACATCGAGGACGTGCCGCTGCTGGCGCGGCATTTCATGACCCGTGCCGCCGACGCCGCGCGTCTTCCGCCGCGCGAGTTTCGCGAGGATGCGTTGGCGGCAATGCAGGCCTATGATTGGCCGGGCAACGTGCGCCAGCTCCGCAACATCGTCGATTGGACGCTGATCATGGCGCCCGGCGACGCGCGCGAGCCGATCCGGGCGGAGATGCTGCCGGCGGAGATCGGGTCGATCGCGCCGGCGGTGGTGAAGTGGGAGCGGGGCGGGGAGCTTATGGCGCTCCCCTTGCGCGACGCGCGCGAAATGTTCGAGCGCGAATACCTGCTGGCGCAGATCACGCGCTTCGGCGGCAACATCTCGCGCACCGCGGCCTTCGTCGGCATGGAGCGCTCGGCGCTGCACCGCAAGCTCAAATCGCTCGGCGTCTTCAACGGCGGCGAGCGCCCGGCCAAGCTCGACGCGTGATGCCGAACTGCCGCCGCTGATGTCGCGCATCGCCTATGTCAATGGCCGCTACCTGCCGCATCGCAGCGCCGCCGTACATGTCGAGGATCGCGGCTTCCAATTCGCCGACGGCGTCTATGAGGTGATCGCGATCGCCAATGGGCGCTTCATCGACGAGGAGCTGCATCTGCGGCGGCTGCACCGCTCGCTCGCGGCGCTGCGCATGGCGCCGCCGATGGGCGATCGGGCGCTGTGCGCCATCCTGCGCGAGGTCGTGCGCTTGAACGGCGTCGCCGAGGGCATCGTCTATCTCCAGGTGACGCGGGGCTCGGCGCCGCGCGAATTTGCCTTTCCCACGCGGGCGCGGCCGAGCCTCGTCGTCACCGCGCGCAGCAAGACGCTGCACGATCCGCGGCTTTTGGCCCAGGGAGTCCGGGTCATCACCATCCCCGACATCCGCTGGGCCAGGCCCGACATCAAATCGGTGGCGCTGCTGCCGAATGCGCTGGGCAAGCAGCAGGCAAAGGAGGCCGGCGCCTTCGAGGCCTGGCAGGTCGGCCGCGACGGCAACATCACCGAGGGCACCTCGAGCAATGCCTGGATCGTCACCGCGGCCGGCGAGGCGGTGACGCGCCAGGCCGACACGGCGATCCTCAACGGCGTCACGCGGCAGGGGCTCTTGCATGTCCTCGCCGCTGCCGGGCTGCGCTTCCTCGAGCGTCCCTTCGCCGTCGCCGAGGCGAAAGCGGCGCGCGAGGCGTTCCTGACCAGCGCCAGCAATTTCCTCATCCCGGTCGTGCGCATCGACGAGGCGGTGATCGGCGACGGCAAGCCGGGACCGGTGACCGAGCGTTTGTCCGATGCCTACATATCCTATGCTGCCGGCGGAGGCGCGGACCGATGAGAGCGGCGCCGCGCGCCTTGGTCTTCGATTGGGACAACACGCTCGTCGACAGCTGGGAGACGATCCACCACGCTCTCGTCGTGACGATGGCGGCGATGGGACATGAGCCCTGGTCGCTCGACGAGACCAAGTCGCGCGTGCGGCACAGCCTGCGCGACGCGTTCCCGCAACTTTTCGGCGAGCGCTGGGCCGAGGCGCGCAAGCTCTATATCGACACCTTCACCGCCGTCCATCTCGAGCGGCTGAAGCCCTTCGCCGGCGCGGATGAATTGCTGCGCACGCTGGCCGAGCGCGGCTTTTACCTCGCCGTGGTCAGCAACAAGACCGGCCCGGTGCTGCGCCGCGAGGCCGCGCATTTCGGCTGGACGCGCTATTTCGGCCGGCTGGTCGGGTCGGGCGATGCCGCGACGGACAAGCCCTCGGCGGCACCCGTCGAACTCGCGCTCGCCGGCAGCGGCATCGTTTGCGGCGAGGCCGTGTGGTATGTCGGCGACACCGCCATCGACATGGAATGCGCTGCCAATGCCGGCTGCGTCGGCGTGCTGCTGGGCGCGCTCGATCAGGAGGATGCGGGCTTCGCCCGCTTTCCGCCGGCGCTGCAGTTTCCCGCCTGCGAAGCGCTCGCCCGCCACCTCGGCGGCTTGTGATTTCCCTTCGCCGCCCAATTTTGCTATGACTGTCTGAGCGCGCGACGGTGTCGCCCCTTGTTGTCCTCGCGCCGACCGGCGCCGCATGTTTGCCGATTGTCCGGCGAATTCAGGGGCATAGGAGGGCAGGGCTCAACCGTCGCAGGGGCTACGAGCGAGCGTAAGAACCGCCATAAGGGGCAACCCCATGACGTCGGAAAAATCGCAAAACGTGCAGGACGTGTTCTTGAACAACGTCCGCAAGAACAAGACCCCGGTCACTGTCTTTCTCGTCAATGGCGTCAAGCTGCAGGGGATCATCACCTGGTTCGATAATTTTTGCGTGCTGCTGCGGCGCGACGCGCATTCGCAGCTCGTCTACAAGCATGCGATCTCGACGATCATGCCGGCCCAGCCCGTGCAACTGTTCGAGGGCGGGAAAGAAGAGGAGATTTGAGCCGAGCGAGCAGGGAGCATCCAGACCGAGCGGCCGGCGCGCGGACGATTGTCCTCCATCCGGTCCTCCCGGCCGAGGAGAATGGGCGTGATCCGGCGGCCAAGCTCGATGAAGCCGTGG
>DATNIY010000094.1:0-10557 GCA_035604195.1 Allostellaceae bacterium | reverse complement strand
GGGCCCTTGGGCGAGCAGGCGTTGCGGCTGGCGCTCCTGGCGCGGGACAATGGGCTCGACGGCATCGTCTGCTCGCCGCATGAGGTGGCGGGCCTGCGCGCCGCCTGCGGCCCCGGTTTCCTCCTGGTGGTGCCGGGAATCCGGCCTGCCGGCGCGGCTTTGGCGGATCAGAAGCGCGTCATGGGCCCGCGCCAGGCGCTGGCGGCGGGGGCGGATTTTCTGGTGATCGGCCGGCCCATCACCGAAGCCGCCGACCCGGCGGCGGCGGCGCGGGCGATCCTGAGCGAGATCCGATGAAGGTCGCGGCGAAGATTTGCGGAATCAATGCGCCCGCTGCGCTTGCTGCCGCGGTCGCGGGCGGGGCGCAACTCGTCGGGTTCGTCTTCTACCCGCCGAGCCCGCGGCATCTCACGCTTGCGGCGGCGGCCGCGCTCGCCACCACGGTGCCGGCGGGCATCACCCGCGTCGGCGTCTTGGTCGATCCCGAGGATGCGCTGCTCGCAGCGGTGCTGGATAAGGTGCCGCTCGATCTCCTGCAGCTCCACGGCCACGAAAGCCCCGAGCGCGTCGCGGCAATCAAGAGCGGCTTCGGCAAGCCCGTGATGAAGGCGGTGCCGATCGCGGGCGCCGCCGATCTCGACGTGGCGCGCCGCTATTTCGGCATCGCCGACCGGCTGCTCTTCGACGCCAAGCCGCCCGCGGATGCAACGGCGCTGCCGGGGGGCAACGGGCTCGCCCTCGACTGGCAGCTTCTCCGCTCGCGACGCTGGCCGCTGCCCTGGATCCTCTCGGGCGGGCTCACGACCGAGACGATCGGCGAGGCGGTCGCGACCTCGGGCGCGCGCGTCGTCGATGTCTCCTCGGGCGTCGAAAGCGCCGCCGGCGTCAAGGATCCGGCAAAGATCCGCGCCTTCCTCGCCCGGGTGGGCCAGCTCTGAGCCGGCCCGCGCCTCAGAGCGCGGTTGCGACGGTATTGAAGGTCGTCTCCATATTGACGCCGAGGGTGGTCACCGTTGTGAGGATGACCACCGAGATGAGCGCCGCGATCAGCCCATATTCGATGGCGGTGGCGCCGCTCTCGTCGCGCAACAATGCCTTAATCATCTGCCGCATGCTCTTATTCCCTTAACAAGAGTTGCGGGCCTCGCTCCCTGTTCATTCGAGTATAAGTTAGCGAAATATTTAGTCAACTTGAATTGCCTCAAATTTTATTGAAATACTCGTAAAAATTAGCCAAATATTGATTAAATTGCGCTCGCGGCAGGCCGCGTTTGAGCGGCTGGGATTTTGGCGGTAAAAGGCGCCCTGCAACTGCACCAGGCCGGATTCGGGATGCCCACTCCCAACACCTACCGCGGCGGCCCTGACGAACGCGGGCTCTTCGGCGGCTTCGGCGGCCGCTTCGTCGCGGAGACGCTGATGCCGCTCGTGCTCGAGGTCGAGCGCGCCTATGCCGCGGCGCGGCGCGACCCGGCTTTCGCCGCCGAGATCGCCTATTACTTCAAGCACTATGTCGGCCGGCCGAGCCCGCTCTATTTCGCCGAGCGCCTGACGCGCCATTGCGGCGGCGCCAAGATCTATCTCAAACGCGAGGACCTCAACCATACCGGCGCTCACAAGATCAACAACACCATTGGCCAGATCCTCTTAGCGCGCCGCATGGGCAAGCGGCGCATCATCGCCGAGACCGGCGCCGGCCAGCACGGCGTCGCCACCGCCACGGTCTGCGCTCTCTTCGATTTGCCCTGCGTCGTCTATATGGGCGCCGTCGACATCGAGCGGCAGCGGCCCAACGTCTTCCGCATGAAGCTCCTGGGCGCGGAAGTGCGCGCGGTCCGATCGGGCACCGCGACCTTGAAGGACGCGATGAACGAGGCGCTGCGCGATTGGGTCAGCAATGTCGAGGATACCTACTATCTCATCGGCACGGTCGCCGGCCCGCATCCCTATCCCGCCATGGTGCGCGACTTCCAGAACGTCATCGGCGAGGAAGTGCGGGCGCAGATGATGGAAGCGGAGGGCCGGCTCCCCGACACCCTCGTTGCCTGCGTCGGCGGCGGCTCGAATGCGATGGGGCTGTTCCATCCCTTCCTCGACGAGCCCCAAGTCAAAATGATCGGGGTCGAAGCGGCGGGATTGGGCCTCGAGACCGGCAAACATGCGGCGTCATTGACCGGCGGCGCGCCCGGCGTGCTGCATGGCAATCGCACCTATCTGCTGCAAACCGCGGACGGGCAGATCCTCGACGCGCATTCGATCTCGGCCGGGCTCGACTATCCCGGCATCGGTCCCGAGCATGCCTGGCTCTATGAGATGAAGCGCGTCGAATATGTGCCGATCAGCGATGCCGAGGCGCTCGCGGGCTTTCAGCTCTGCACTCGGCTCGAGGGCATCATCCCCGCGCTCGAATCGGCGCATGCCGTCGCCGAAGTCGCCAAGCGCGCGCCGCGCCTCAAGCGCGACAATCTCCTGGTGATCAATCTCTCCGGCCGCGGCGACAAGGACATCTTCACCGTCGCGCAGGCGCTGGGGACGGAGCTGTGAGCCAAGGCACGCGCATCGCCGGGCGTTTCGCCGAATTGGCCCGCGCGGGACGCGCCGGGCTCGTCACATATTTGGCCTGCGGCGATCCCGATGCCGCGACCTTCGCGGCGCTGCTCGCGGGACTGCCGGATGCCGGCGCCGATCTCATCGAAATCGGCATGCCGTTTTCCGACCCGATGGCCGACGGGCCGGCGATCCAAGCGGCGAGCCTGCGCGCGCTCAAATCCGGCATGACGCTCGCCGGCACGCTCGCCATCGTCCACGCCTTTCGCCAGCAGGACCAGGCGACGCCGATCGTGCTCATGGGCTATTACAACCCGATCTACCGCTACGGCGTTCAGCACTTCATCGCCGACGCGAAAGCGGCCGGCGTCGATGGGGTCATCGTCGTCGATCTGCCGCCCGAGCATGACGACGAGCTTTGCCTGCCCGCGCTCGCGAGCGGGCTCGATTTCATCCGGCTGGCGACGCCGACGACCGACGACAAGCGTCTGCCGGCGGTGCTCGCCCATACCGCGGGCTTCATCTATTACGTCTCGATCGCCGGCATCACCGGCACCAAATCGGCGGCGGCCGAGACGGTCGCGGCGGCGGTCGCCCGCATAAAGCGGCATTCCGCGCTGCCCGTCGCGGTGGGATTCGGCATCCGCACGCCCGAACAGGCGGCGGCGATCGCGCGCATCGCCGATGCGGCGGTGGTAGGCTCGGCCCTGGTCGACCGCGTCGCCGCGCTCGTCGACGCCGAGGGCAAAGCGAAGCCCGGCCTCGTCGCCGCGGTGCTCGATCAAGTGCGGGCGCTGAGCCAGGGCGTGCGGGCGGCGCGCGGCGCCGCGGCGAAGGCGAGCGCGTCATGAACTGGCTCACTAATGTCGTCCTGCCCAAGATCCGCGCCGTCGTCGCCAAGCGCGAGGTGCCGGAGAATCTCTGGCACAAATGTCCCGCCTGCGGGCAGATGCTGTTCCATCGCGAGGTTGAGGCCAATCTCCACGTCTGCAGCAATTGCGGCCACCATTTGCGGCTGCCGCCGCAGCGGCGGCTCGAACTCATTTTCGACGATGCCCCCTTCAAGCTCATCGAGCTGCCGAAGACCGTCATCGATCCGCTGCGCTTCCGCGACCGCAAGCGCTACACCGAGCGACTCAAGGAGGCGCAGGCGAAGAGCCAGGGCCGCGACGCCATCGTGGTCGCGCATGGCACGATCGGGGGCATGCCGCTGGTCGCCGCCGTCTTCGATTTCGAGTTCATGGGCGGCTCGATGGGCATCGCCGTCGGCGAGGCGCTGCTCGCCGCGGCCCGGCTCGCGGTGCTGCAGGAAGCGGCGCTCTTGCTGGTTCCCGCCTCGGGCGGGGCGCGCATGCAGGAGGGCATTCTGGCGCTGATGCAGATGCCGCGCACCGTGCTCGCCATCGAGATGGTGAAGGAGGCTGGCCGGCCCTACATCGTGTTGCTGACCGATCCCACGACGGGCGGCGTCTCGGCGTCCTTCGCCATGCTCGGCGACATCACCTTGGCCGAGCCCGGCGCGATCATCGGCTTCGCCGGCGCGCGCGTCATCGAGGAGACGATCCGCGAGAAGCTGCCCGAAGGCTTCCAGCGCGCCGAGTATCTGCTCGAGCACGGCATGGTGGACATGGTGGTGCCGCGGCGCGAGCTGCGCGCGACGCTCCTGCGCATCCTCGACCTGCTGACGCGGCGCGGCGAGTTGCAGCCCGTGGCGCTCGCATCGGGCGCGGAGGCGGGATTCTGACGAGCGAGCTGATTCTGGAGCGTCTCAAGACGCTTCATGTCCGGCTGATCGATCTATCGCTCGACCGCGTGACGCGGCTCCTGGCGGCGCTCGGCAACCCGCAGGAATTGCTGCCGCCCGTCGTCCATATCGCCGGCACCAACGGCAAGGGCTCGACGCTCGCCTTCCTCCGCGCCTTTCTCGAGGCCGGCGGCTACCGCGTCCATTGCTACATCTCGCCGCATCTCGTCCATTTCAACGAGCGCATCCGGCTCGCGGGAATGCTCATCGACGAGGCGGCGCTGAGCGCGATCCTCGAGGAATGCGAGAGCGCCAATGCGGGCTTCCCCATCACCTTCTTCGAGATCACCACCGCCGCAGCTTTCCTGGCCTTCGCCCGCGCGCCAGCCGATGTCGTGCTGCTGGAGACCGGGCTCGGCGGACGGTTCGACGCGACCAATGTGGTGCCGCATCCCGCCTGCACAATCATCACGCCGGTCTCGCTCGACCATCAGCATTTTCTCGGCGAGACCGTGGCAAAGATCGCCTTCGAGAAGGCCGGGATCTTCAAGCCGGGTGTCCCGGCGGTGCTGGGACCGCAAAGCGCCGAGGCGGCCGAAGTGCTGGAGCGCCGCGCCGGCGAGGTGGGCGCGCCGCTCTTCCGTTGCGGGCGCGAGTGGGCGGCCAGCGCCGCCGCGGATGGCGGCCTCGTCTATCGCGGCCGCCGCGCCCTCGCGTTGCCGCCACCGGGGCTCATTGGTCCGCATCAATACGACAACGCAGCGACGGCGCTCGCGGCACTCGATTGCCTCGCCGGATTCACGGCGAGCGAGGCGGCGCTCGCCCGCGGCATCAAAGCGGTCGAATGGCCAGCGCGGCTGCAACGGCTGCGGCGTGGACCGCTTGCGGCGGCGCTGCCGCCCGACACCGAGCTGTGGCTCGACGGCGCCCATAATGCCGCCGGCGGCGCGGCGCTCGCCAAGGTCGCCGCGGCCTGGCGCGCGCGGCCGCTGGCCCTAGTCTTCGCCATGCTCGGCACGCACGACGCACGGGCTTTTCTCAAGCCGCTGGCGGCGTTGGTCGCGGGCGTCGATGCCGTCGCCATTCCCAGCGAGGCGAATACGCTGCCGGCGGAAGCCGCCGCCGCGGCTGCGGCCGATCTCGGCATTGCCGCTGCGGCGCAGGCCACGATCGCGGACGCCGTCGCCGCGGCGGGAGCGCGCGCGCCCGGGGGCCGCGTGCTGATCTGCGGCTCGCTCTATCTCGCCGGCCGAGTGCTGGCGGAGAATTGGTAACGCGGCGGGATCACAGAAGATCCGGCGTCATCTTGACCGACACGACGAAGGCGGCGATATCCGCATCCGTCAACGGCGCGCCGCTGACCGCGCCGCACAGATTGGCGTGATAGTGATAGATATAGCCGCCGCGGAAGCTCGGGCCGAGGGCAAGGAAGGCGAAGCATTTTCGCCGGGGAAGATCAAAACGCATCCCGCGCACCCCGGCGATCTCGACCACCGCGGACCAGTTCTTGCCGTGCTGCTGGATGAAGGCATTCAAGCGCTTCAGCGAATCGGGAAAGCTCTTGTCGTCGCCGACGAAGCAGCCTCTCTCCCCGACGCTTCGATTGACGATCATCGCGCGGGCATAAACGAGACGGGTAGCGGTCGCGGCGTCGGCGGAATACTGCTCGAAGACGCAGGACACTGGGCCATAAGGTCGATGCGCGAGTTTTTCGGCTTGCATCGCGCTGTAGGGGGTCAGATTCGGCCCATGCCAACATCGATCCATCGGCACGATCGTAATCTTCGACCCCGCGCAATCGATCTTCGTCCAGGCTTGCGCCTGAGCTTTGCCCGTCCCGAGACTTGCTACGGCCAGGAGCAGACCGCAAACGACAGTCGCCATCACCGCGCGCGGTTTCATCGCATCCCCCTTCCTGCGTGGAGCGAGATAAGCATAAACCCGCCTCGGGCGCCGATGAAGAGTCACGTTCGCCGTCTCTTCGCGGGTTGTTGCAGCGCGCGGGCGATGCTACGCTGCGCCGCGATATGGGGCCAAGGCCCTTTGCAGAGGGAGGATTAGCATGAAGGATCGGGTTGGGGCCGACAAGGCGAAGTCGCGGCGCAGCTTCCTCGGTGGCGCTGCCGCCGCGGGCACGGCATTGGCGATCGGATTTCCCGCGCCGGCAATTCTGGCCGAGACGCGCGCGCCCATTCGCGTCGGGCTGCTCAACACCTTCAGCGGTGTCATTTCCTATTCGGGCACGCACAACTGGAACGCGACGAGCCTCTATTTCGACAAGGTCGGCTGGAAGATCGCGGACCGTCCTGTCGAGTTCGTCAAGGAGGACGACCAGTTCAATCCTCAAATCGGCCTGCAGAAGGTGAAGAAGCTCCTCGAAAGCGACAAGGTCGACCTGATCGTCGGGCCGCAGGCCTCGAACGTCGCCATGGCGGTGCTGAACTACGCCAAGGCGACCAAATTCTTCTATCTCGTTTCGGGCGCCGGCACCTCCGCCATCGCCTGGGAGCGGCTGCCCTACCTGTTCCGCTCCTCGCTGTCGGGCTGGCAACTCAGCAGCTCGATCGCCGATTGGTGCTACAACAAATTGGCCAAGGAGATGGTGCTGGCCGCCGACGACTTTGCCGGCGGACATGACGTCGCCAGTGAATTTCGCGCCGCTTATGTGAAGCTGGGCGGCAAGGTTATAAAGGAGATCTATCCGCCGCTCGGCACCAACGATTTCAGCGCCTACCTCACCGACATCAAATCGATAAACCCGCAGGCGACCTATGATTTCTTCATCGGCTCGGATGCCGTCCGTTTCGTCCAGCAATACCGCGAGCAGGGCATCAAGGCGCCGATCACCGGCTTCGCCGGCATCGTCGATCCCACCACCTTCCAGGGCCAGGGCGACGCGGCCTTGGGCGTCTATTGCGCCATTATCTATACCGACACGCTCGACAATCCCGTCAACAAGCGCTTTGCCGCCGAATTCCACGACCGCTTCAAGGAATATCCGAACATGTATTCGGAATACGGCTACACCGCGGCACAGCTCTTGGACGAGGCCGGCAAGACGATCGACGGCGACCTCGCCAACAAGGACAAGCTCGCCGAAGCGATGAAGAAGGTCGCCTTCGACGCGCCGCGCGGGCCCTTCCGCATGGACCCGGAGACGCACACCCCGATCCAGAACGTCTATATCAGCGAGGTGAAGAAGGTCGAAGGCGACCGCCTCGCCAATGTCGCCATCTACACCTACAAGGATGTGCGCGATCCGGGCGTGAAGATGATTTGATCCTGGTGGCGAAGGCCGGCCCCGCGGTCGGCCGTTGCCCTTCGGCAGCGCGTCAGGCGCGCCCCCAGAGCTGCTTCGTCGCGAGCTTTGCCCCTTCGACCAGCGCCTGCAATTTCGCCCAGACGATAGTGGGATGAATCTCCGGCGTCGCCGAGGCTTGCGTGCCGAAGCCGCAATCCGCGCCAGCGATGACGTTCTCGCGCCCTACCACCTTGGCGAAGCGCGCCAGGCGCTCGGCGATAAGCTCGGGATGCTCGACCAGCACGGTCGTATGCGAGATGACGCCGGGGATGAGCGATTTGCCTGCGGGCAGCTTGACCCCCTCCCACACCCGCCATTCGTGCTCGTGCCGGGGATTGCCGAACTCGAAGGAATAGGCGCCGGCGCGGATCTTGACGATGATGTCGACGATGTCCTTCATCTCCATGTCGTGGACCCGCGGCCCCATATTGATGCCGTAGCAAGTGTGGTGGCGGATCTTCTCCTCGGGGATGTCCCGGAGCGCGTGGTTCAGGGCCTCGACCCGCGGCATCACCCATTTGCGGCTGTCGGCGACGCTGTGGGCGGGCTGCATGACGTAGTGCGTCACCAGCCAGGGATCGTCGATCTGGACGATGAAGCCGGCATCGACGATCGCCTTGTATTCCTCGTGCATCGCATCGGCGATGGCGTGAAGGTATTCCTCGTCGGATTTGTAGAATTCGTTTTCCTGCCAGCCCTCGACGCTCGCCGGCGAGGCCGAGGGCACGAAGACTTCCGCGATCTTCTGTCCCTCGATCGCCGCCTTCAGATTGTCGAGGTCGGTTTTGAGCTGCTGCTGGCCCTTGAAGGAAACGGGCCCGGTGCAGACCCAATGGGTCGAGACCCGGCTGCCGGCCGCGCCCTGATTGGCCGGCGCATTGTAGAATTCGGGGAAGGCCAGAAACTCGCGCGAGCCGGCGAAGGGGCTGCCGCTGGCCGGGCGCTTCATCGGCTCGAAGCCGGCTAGGCGTTCGTTGACGTAGGAAACGAAGCCGGTCTTGGATTGCTCGCCGTCATCGATGATATCGATACCGATCTCGGCCTGCTTCTTCACGATGTCGGTGACGGCCTTGCGCACTTCGGCGGCATAGAGCTTGGCATCGAAGGGCGTACCGGATAGCCGCGCCTGCATCAGCTCGACGAGCCGCGCGGGCCGCGGCAGACTGCCGATATGCGTGGTGAGAATTCTGTCGGTACTGCGCTTCACGGGGCCCCTCCTCGTTTCGTTGGATGCGGCACCGTTGCGGAGCCGCACGATATCAGGAGACCGCCCGCGCCTCCATCCAATCACTGCACCAGGTCGGTGCGCTTGCGCGCGGCGTCAAAGCACCGATTCAATCCATTCGACGAGCCTGCTCTTGGGCAGCGCTCCGATCTTGGTGGCGGCGACCTGGCCGTTTTTGAACAGCATCAGCGTGGGGATGCCGTGGACGCCGTATTTCGTCGGCGTTTGCGGGTTCTCGTCGATGTTGATCTTGGCAACCGTCACCCGTCCGGCCATGTCGGTGGCGAGTTGCTCGAGGTGGGGCGCGATCATCTTGCACGGGCCGCACCACTCGGCCCAGAAATCCACCAGCACCGGGCCGGGGGCACGCAGCACTTGCGCATCGAAGGTGCCGTCGGTGACCTTGGTCGTCATGAACCCTATCTCCTCGCTAGCCGGCGCTGAATCTAGGAATCCCTCCGGGCACCGTCAAGGTCGCCAAAAATTATGAAAACAACATGTAAATCAATGGTTTGATAAGAGGGCGCCGGGGATCTCCATGAGCTTGGGGCCGTCCGTCCACAAGAGGGCGCAGCGGATGCGCCGGCCGGGATAGACCGCGGCCACTGCGCTGCGGTAGCCCCTGAGCTGCTCGAGATAGAGCGCCGGCACCTCCGCCGCGCTCCGCGGCACCGGGCGGAGGGTCTTGTAATCGACGATCAGCACCGACTCCTTGGTCACCGCTAGCCGGTCGATCCGGCCCGACAGCGCGCGGCCCTCGATCAAGCCGACCACCGGCACCTCGGCCTGCGAGCCCGGCGCGAAGAGCGGGGCGAATTCCTCGTCTTCGAGCACGGCAAGCGTCTCGCGCAGCAGCGCCTCCTGCGCCGCGGGATCGAGCGCGTGCAGGGGCAGCGCCAAGAAGCGCCGCGCGGCGCCCGCCCGCACTGCAGGCGGCAGAAGCGGCAGGCTTTGCAGCAGGCGATGGACGAGCCGCCCGCGGCGAAAGCCTGCGCCTTCATCGCCGCTCAGAGGCGAGCGCACGGCCGGCTCGGCCTCGCGCGGCTGCGAGGGGGCGAGCGGCTTGGGCGGCGAGGGCTCGGGCGGCGGCGGGCTCGTCGCCCACAGCGGCAGCTCGGTCGCGTATTTGAGCGGTCGAAAGCGATCCTCGGCTCGCGCCCGGCCGCGCTGCGGCGATTCCAAGCGAAGGCCCTCGCCCGCCCAGCCGTCGCCGCCGATGAGTGGCCTTGCATCGAAGGCGAAGGGGGTACAGCCGGGGGCGGTGCGGACTCCATCTTGCAGCAGCTCGTACCAGCAGCCCTCCGGCGGCTTCTGCCGCGTCCGCCAACCGCAGATATAGAGCCGGTCCTCGGCGCGGGTCAGCGCGACATAGAGCAACCGCCGGTATTCCTCGTCGCGCCGCGCCATTGCCGCCGCGCGCGCCTGATCGAGCGGCGGCGCGGCAGAGGCGTCGCTGATCCGCCACAGCGGCAAGCCCTCGGCGGTCCACAGCACGCTCGGCACCTGGCGCGGCGCCTGCATTGTGTCGGGGAGAAAGACGACCGGCGCCTCCAAGCCCTTGGCGCCGTGCACGGTCATGATCCGTACCTCGTCGCGGCCGCGCTGATCGAGATCGCGCTTCACCTCGTGATCACCGACGACGATCCAATGCAGAAAGCCCTGCAGCGACGGGCCGTGGCTGCGCTCATAGGCGAGCGCGGCGGCGAGCAATTCATCGAGCGGATCGGCGGCTTCGGCGCC
>DATNIY010000093.1:0-5781 GCA_035604195.1 Allostellaceae bacterium | reverse complement strand
GAAATGACCGGTCTTTCCGTCGAGACCGTCGTGGCCGCGACAAATCCGATCGACTTGGTCGAGGAGATCGTCCAGGCGAACGAGTGGCCGCACGAGCGCTCGAGCGACGAGGAGATGGTGGTCGAGATCTCCGGCCGGTGGTGCGACTATCGCATGCTCTTTGTCTGGCAGCGCGAGATCAGCGCGCTGCATTTTTCCTGCGGCTTCGAGATGAGGGTGCCGCGCCCGCGCCGCGGCGCGGTGTGCGAGCTTCTCGCCGCGGTCAACGAGCGCTTGTGGCTCGGCCATTTCGACCTGGCGCCGAGCGACAGCTCTCCCGCCTTCCGCCAGGGCGTGCTGCTGCGCGGCGCGCCGGGCGCAAGCGTCGAGCAGATCGAGGATTTGGTCGACATCTCGCTGACCGAATGCGAGCGCTTCTATCCCGCGTTCCAGTTGGTCATCTGGGGCGGCAAGGGGGCCGACGAGGCGATCGCCACGGCGATGATCGATCCGATCGGCGAGGCGTGAGCGATCCCGCTGCCCCCGCCGGGCGGCCGCTGCTGCTGGTCGGCTGCGGCAAGATGGGGGGCGCGCTGCTCAAGGGCTGGCGCGAGCGCCGCATCGCCGAAAGCTTCGTCGTCGTCGAGCCGGCGCCCGGAGTCGATCTTTCGGGCCTGGCCGGCGTGACCCTGCGCGCCGCGCCCGAAGCGCTGCCCGCCGATCTCGATCCCGCCGCGGTCGTGCTGGCGGTGAAGCCGCAGTCGCTCGACGCGGTGCTGCCGCCCTATCGCCGCTTCGCGACCGGGGGCCCCGTGTTCCTGTCGATCGCGGCCGGCAAGACGCTCGGCTATTTTGCGCGCCGGCTCGGCGCCGCGGCGCCGGTGGTTCGGGCGATGCCGAACACGCCCGCCGCGATCGGCCGCGGCATCGCCGTCGCCTGTGCCAGCGCCGCCGTCGATGCCGCGGCGAAGGCGCTGTGCGACCGCCTGCTCGCCGCCGTCGGCGAGGTCGCCTGGGTCGAGGACGAGGCGTTGCTCGACGCCGTCACCGCGGTCTCCGGCAGCGGTCCGGCCTATGTCTTCCTGCTCATCGAATATCTGGCGAGGGCCGGGATCGCGGCGGGCCTGCCCGAGGCTTTGGCGGCGCGGCTGGCGCTGGCGACGGTGGCGGGCGCGGGCGAGCTGGCGCGGCAATCGGCGGAATCGCCCGCCCGGCTGCGCGAGAACGTGACCAGCCCCGGCGGCACGACGCGCGCCGCGCTCGACGTGCTGATGGCAAATGACGGGCTCGAGCCTTTGCTCACTCGCGCCGTCCTCGCCGCCACACGGCGCTCGCGCGAGCTGGCGGACTGACGGCCTTTTCTAACCCTCGCCGCCGGTCGCCTGCGCCTTCGCCCAACTATCGCGCAAGCCTAGGGTGCGGTTGACCACGATCGCGCCCGGCGCCGAATCGGAGTCGGGACAGAAATAGCCGTGGCGCTCGAACTGCACGGTCTCGCCGGCGCGAGCGGCGGCGAGCGCGGGCTCGAGCCGGCAGTCCCTGAGCACTTCGAGCGAGGCGGGGTTGAGATCGGCGAAGACATCGCCCTCGGCGCCGGGATCGGGGCGCGCGAAGAGCGGATTGTAGAGCCGAACTTCCGCTGGCAGCGACTGCGCCGCCGTCACCCAATGCAAGGTCCCTTGCACCTTGCGCCCGTCGGGCGCATTGCCGCCGCGCGTCGCCGGATCGTAGGTCGCGCGCAGCTCGACCACTTCGCCGGCGGCATTCTTCACCACGGCGCGGCAGGTGACGAAATAGGCGTAACGCAGCCGGACCTCGCGGCCGGGCGCGAGGCGATAGAATTTCTTCGGCGGGTTCTCCATGAAATCCTGCTGCTCGACATAGAGCTCGCGCGCGAAAGGAATGCGCCGCGTGCCGGCCGCCGGGTCCTCGGGATTGTTGACGGCCTCGAGCTCCTCGACCGCGCCCTCGGGATAGTTCTCGATGACCAGCCGCAAGGGCCGCAGCACCGCCAGGCGCCGCGGCGCGCTCTTGTTCAGATGCTCGCGGACCGCATGCTCGAACATCGCGACATCGACGACGCTATTGGCGCGCGCGACGCCGACTCGCCGCGCGAAGTCGCGGATCGCCGCCGCCGGCACGCCGCGCCGGCGCAGCCCGGCCAGCGTCGGCATGCGCGGATCATCCCAGCCCGCGACATGGCCGCGCCGCACCAGCTCGGTCAGCACCCGCTTCGACAGCACGGTGTAGCCGAGATTGAGCCGCGCGAACTCGTATTGCCGTGGCCGCGACGGCACCGGCAAATGATCGAGCAGCCAATCGTAGAGCGGCCGGTGGTCCTCGAATTCGAGCGTGCACAGCGAATGCGTGATCCCCTCGATGGCGTCGCTTTGGCCGTGTGCGAAGTCATAGGTCGGATAGATGCACCAACGGCTCCCAGTGCGCGGGTGCGCGGCGTGGAGGATGCGGTAGAGCACGGGGTCGCGCAGGTTGATGTTGCCGGCGGTCATGTCGATCTTGGCGCGGAGCGTGCGCGCGCCATTGGGGAATTCGCCGGCCCGCATGCGGCGGAAGAGGTCGAGATTCTCCGCCGCCGGCCGGACGCGATAGGGGCTGTCGCGGCCCGGCTCCTTGAGCGTGCCGCGCATCGCCTGAACCTTTTCGGCCGAGAGGTCGTCGACATAGGCCTTGCCCGCGCGGATTAGGTGCTCCGCCCATTCGTAGAGCTGCTCGAAATAATCCGAGGCGTGATGGAGGTGCGCACCCCAATCGAAGCCGAGCCAGCGCACATCCGCCATGATCGCGTCGATGTATTCCTGCTCTTCCTTGGTCGGGTTGGTGTCGTCGAAGCGGAGATGGCAGCGTCCGCCGAACTCCTGCCCGACGCCGAAATTGAGGCAGATCGATTTGGCGTGGCCGATATGGAGATAGCCGTTGGGCTCGGGGGGAAAGCGGGTCACCACCTGGGCGATGCGCCCGGCGGCGAGGTCGCCCGCGATGATATCGCGGATGAAATCGCGCCCCGGCCCCGGCGTCGGCGTCTCGACTGAACTCATGCTCTTGCGCTCCGTGAGCCTGGGCCCGCGCCCGCCGAGATTAAAGGCGCGGCGCCCGCTCCGACAGGGATTGGTTGGCGGGGCCGGGAGTTCTATACTGTTTGCGCCAGACCGAAGCCATCGGGAGGCAAGCCATGGCGAGAGAGAGAGCACCCCGCAAACGCGCCGCCGCCGCGCGCGATACGCCCGAGCGGCGTCTCGTGACGGCGGCGCTCGAGTTGGCGGCGCGGCAAGGCTGGCGGCGCACCGGCCTGGCGGAGATCGCCGCCGCGGCCGGTCTGCCGCTGCACGAGGCCTATGCGCTGCACCGCTCGAAGGCGGCGATTCTCGAGGCCTTTTCCCGCCAGATCGATGTCGAGGTTCTGGCTGGGATGCCCGCCGCCGAGGCCGACGACAAGCCGCGCGAGCGGCTGTTCGACACGCTGATGCGCCGGCTCGACGCACTCAAGCCGCATAAGCCCGCGATCCGTGCCATTCTGCGCGACAGTCTGAGCCCGCCGGCGGTGGCCTGCGGCCTGCCCGGGCGGCTGCGCTCGATGCGCTGGATGCTCGAGGCCGCCGGGATTTCCACGGCCGGCTGCCGCGGCCGGCTCCTGGTGCATCTGGTGCTCGGGCTCTATGTCTCGGTGCTCCGCGTCTTCCTCCAGGACGACAGCCCGGATCTCGCCCGCACCATGGCGGCGCTCGACCGGGGCTTACGTCGCGGCGAGGCGCTTTGCCACCTTGGCCGGGCCCGGCAGGCGGGGGCTCCCGGCCCCGCTTGATCGGCTATGTTGCAGCGCAAAAAAATGTCCCACTCCGTTCTTGACTATGGCGCCTGCTGGCACCATATTGCCCATTGTGCGGTGCAATAAAGCACGCCCTTTTCCCTCCGAGGACCACGGCAATGATGAATGGCAAGCAAGGCTTCCTTGATATTGACGTCGGCAAGGCTTTTGCCGGCTTCGCCTTTCCCGGATTCGACATGGAATCCATGATGGCCACCCAGCGCAAGAATCTGGAAGCGCTGACCCAGGCGAACCAGCTCGCCGTCGAAGGCGTGCAGGCGGTGGCGCGGCGCCAGGCCGAGATCGCCCGCGAGACGATCGACGAGGCCTCCAGCCTGATGCGCGAGTTCTCTCAGCCGAGCGCTCCCGAAGAGCGGATCGCCAAGAATGTCGAGGCGGCGAAGCACGCTTTCGAGAAGGGCATCGCCAACGCGCGCGAAATTACCGCGCTCGTCACCAAGGCGAATGCCGAGGCCTTCGACGTCATCACCAAGCGCGTCACTGAGAGCCTCGACGAGATCCGCGAGCAGGCGAAGCAGCGCGTCGCGCGCTGAGCGGTCCGGCTTAGTATCGGGTTCAGGACGTCGCGCCTTTAGCCCCGGCGCGACGCCGGTGGGAGGATGCCTGTCGGGCAGCCTTATTTTCCCCACCGGCGCTTAAAGCTTGATCGTCAGCCCGTCCTCGGCGGTGTCGTGGGCGAGGGTGTGGCGCAGCGCCAGCATGTCCGTGTTCATGTGGGTGATGATCACCCGCTTGGCGCCGATCTCTGCGAGCCGCGGCGCCAGCGTCTTGTAATCGAGATGGCCCGGGACCGCCCGCTCGTAGCTTGAGCACTCGCAGATGAAGAGATCGGCGCCGCGGCCGGCCTCGATGAGCGCCTCGGTCCAGGCGGTGTCGCCGGAATAGGCGACGATCTTGCCCTCCATCTCGACCCGGAGCGAATAGCAAGGCGCGCCCGCCGAGTGGTCGGCGGGATAGGGCGTGACCGTGAAACCGTCGCCCTGGCTGGGCTCGCCGACCGGCATCTCCCGCAGATCGAGCGGAAAGCGCAGAGGCGGCGTGGTCGAGGAGCCGGGGAAGAGGACCTCCTGCGCTTGGGCGAGCCGCGCCGAAAGCCCGGGCGGCCCAAAGACGAAGATCCCGTCCTTGCGCTTGCTGATGTGCTGCGCGTCGAGCAGCAGGAAGGGCAGTCCGCCGAAGTGATCGCCGTGCAGATGGGTCAGCACCACGCCGTCGATCTCGTTGGGCTCGATGCCGCGCTGGCGCATGCCGACCAGTGAGGAGGCGCCGCAGTCGATGAGCAGCCGCCGCTTCGCGCCGGCCAGGAGGAAGCAGGTGTTGTGCCGCCCGCCGGCGCCGAAGGCATTGCCGCTGCCGATGAAGGTGAGTTCCATGCGTCTCCTATCGCGGAAGATGCAAACGGACCCTGAGGCCGCCCTGCGGTGAATCCTCGAGGCTGAGGTCGCCGCCGTGACCGCGCGCCAGGTCGCGCGCCACGGTCAACCCCAAGCCGACCCCGCCGGTCTGCGGATTGCGCGCGGCGTCGAGGCGGAAGAAGGGGCGAAACACGTTCTCGCGCTGTGATCGGGGAATGCCGGGACCGTCATCATCGACGAGGATTTCGACGCCGTCCGGGCCGGGAACCGCGGCGACCCAGATGTGGCGGCCATAGCGGCGGGCGTTGCCGATGAGATTGTCGAGGCAGCGCCGCATCGCATCGGGCCTCAGCGTCAGAATGCAATCCTCCGGCAGGGCCGCGTAGATGTTGGCGCCATCGCGGCGCGCCGTAGCGACCAGCTCTTCGATGAGGAGCCCCAAATCAGTCTCGCGCGGCTCTTCCGTGCCTTCGCCGCGCGCGAAGTCGAGATAGCCTTGCACCATCCGCTGCATGGCCGCGACATCGGCCTTGAGCTCGGCGACGCTCGGGTCGTCGTCCATAAGTTCGATGGCGAGCCGCATGCGAGTCAACGGGGTACGCA
>DATNIY010000092.1:0-21403 GCA_035604195.1 Allostellaceae bacterium | reverse complement strand
GACAAGCCGCGGGGCCATCGCTCGGCCGTTCGATCGGCGCCGTTACTTCCAGTGCTGCAGCGCTTGCGCGATCAGGTTGGCGAGCAACAGGCTGAGGCCGAGCCAGAAAAGCCACATCCTCACCCAACCCCTACGCCGCGTTCCAGCGCGTTCGGCATTCGCGGGCGGTACGGCGACCGAACCTTTGGGCAACATCTCGACGAGGCGATCGGCAATTTCGCGGGCATCCGAGGAAGTTCGGTGTTCTTCCGGAAACCGGGCGATGAGCGCCACCAGCGCGCGGGCCGCCGCGTCCTTCGGCAGCCGCGACAGCCTTGCTCCTTCGCGCCAGGGATCGACGCCCAGCCGTGTCAGCGCCGAAAGAACGCTGAGCGGCGCGCCACTTTCCTCCTTGAGCAGGGACGCGAAGAGAAACGCATTGAATTCGGAGTGAAGAAGCGAAAACTCCGCGGGCAGTGCCATGTCGGCCTCGCCACATCGCTCGGAAGACTTCGCTCTGAAGTGAGGCTTTTCCTGCCGAAGTCAATGGCGTATCGGGGATGATGAAAAAACTCGTCGCCGGCGACCGCTCAGGCGCAGATGGGCACTTTCCCAGATCTTATAATATTCACTAGTGTTACTGCCGTTATGCCACGGCACATTGTTTTACCGGGTGGATATTTGGTCATTGGAAATGCGGCGTTGCGTCACTATATCTAGTATGCTCCCAAAGATCGCCCGATGATCGGACGTGGTCTTGGGCGCTCGAGGGCAGGAGTTGGTGTGGGCGCTGCTGTCGCCGTATTTTCGCCGCTGTCTCTATCGGTTGGCTCATTGGATGATCGCCGCTCGCCCGAACTCGGTTGGCCCGAAAGGGCTGACCCGACTGCCCGGAAGGTCCGGGGGCCCCGTGTTGCGTTACGACGTCAATAGAGACGCCGCGGAACTTGCGGCAACTTTTGAGAAAGACGCCAGCGTACCGTCCTGAAAGATCACGCCGCATCGAGGTTAGAGCATGACCACGCAAGTAAGGCTCTTTGTCAACATGAAGAACGAAGACATGGCGCGTCCGCTCGGGCTGCGGCGGCTGCGAAACGCGCCCGGGCGCGGCCAGAGGTTCGAGGTCGCCGTGGATGGACGGCCGGTGCGCGCTCGCATCACGCGGTTTTCGACGGCGATCGCGCCGGGTGCGGATCTACCGGTTCCCGACGTATACGCCGAGGAGTTCTAGCAAGCGCAGGCGGGCTGCGCACGCCGTCTGCCGGGACGACGGCGCGCGGGGGGTCTCATGACGAAAGATCAAGTCGATATCCGTTGTCCAAACTGCGGCTGGAGGATGCTGATCGCCTGGCCGACGGCGCGCGAGCGGCATGCACGGGTCAGCTGTCCCGGCTGCGCGGCGGACTTCCCATTAGCCGAAGCGGTGGAGCGCACCGTGGTCGGCGCACCCGACGATCGCGACCCTCACCTGGTGCGGAAGAATAACGATCAATCGGCCTAAACGGCGAAGAGGCACGCGCCTTTATTCGAAGATCGGCATATCTTGTTTGTCGAGAAGGGCGCCGGTCGCGGCGCGCCGTGGGCACGGCAGGATCGTCCGTTGGCAAGACTCTCGCGAATTCGACGATCGCTGCCGGCACGAAGGCGACAACCAAGGCCCGCTATAAGAGTGGTCGCGTCAGATCCTGGCTGTCGGAGAAATTTGGCTCACTCGGGAATCTGCGACGACGCGTAATTCCCTTGCTTCATCGCGGGCGGCTGGCGAAGCGGATGAAGATCACCTGACACTCCCGGATCCGCAGGAATCGTCTCGCGCCAACGCCGCCACATCTCGCGATAGGCACCCTCGATCTTGCGCGCAAAGGCGGGCGCATCGCATAGGGATGAAGCGCGCATGCGAGCGCGCAGATTTTGCCGCAACTCGATGAGCCGGTCCCGATCACCGGCAAGCGCGGCGGCAATCTCGATATACTCTTCGACAGTGCGGGCGGTCAGATCATCAAGACCGAGCTGGCCGAGCAGGCTGGCGCCAACGCGTCCGGCGTGGCGGTCACCCCGCAGCGTCACGACCGGCACACCCATCCACAGCGCCTCGCAGGTCGTGGTGGCGCCGTTATAGGGGAATGGATCGAGAGCAATATCGACCTGGCCATAGACCGCCATATGGCTGGCGTTATCCGGGATACGAGCCACCAGATCAATCCGCTCCGGAGCTACACCGCGCGCGGCGAAGTGGGTATGGAACTGGGCGCAGGTGGCCGCATCGACGAAGGCTGCGCCCTTGAGCAGCAAGCGCGACTTCGGCAGGCGCAGCAGCAGCCCCGCCCAAACGTCAAGCGTGGCCGCGGAGAGCTTTGCCGGGTTGTTGAATGAGCCAAAGGTGATGGCCCCAGAGGCGAGGCTGGGCGGCGGTTCCGGCTCCGGCGCATCGGCCGGCGGTCCGTAACATAGGAATCCGCCCTTGATGCGCACGAGCTTCTCGCTGGCCCATGCATCGGCAATGCCTTCGGGATCGGTGACAGCATCGACCAGACGGTAGTCGATCGCCGTCAGGCCGGTGGTATTGGGGTAGCCGAGCCAGGTGGCTTGCACCGGCGCCGGCTTACGGCTGAAAACGAGCAAGCGGTTGAACCCCGTGTGACCCGCAAGATCCACCAGGATGTCGATACGATCCTCGCGGATGCGCTTCGCCATGGCCTCGTCAGTCATCCCGACCGTCACTTGCCAATGCTCGGCAAGCGCTCTTAGCCGATCGGTCACCGCATCGGGAGATCGGACCTCGGCATAGCAGAACACTTCCACCACCGCACGGTCATGAGCGCGCAACAGCGGCTCAAAGAAGAAGGCGACCGAATGAGAGCGAAAATCCGGGGAAACGTAGCCGATCCGCAACCGCCGATTAGGTTCTCGATCGTTGGCGTATGCCTGCCCGGTTGGTTGGCACGGCACGGCATGTCGCTCGTTCCACCGGCGCGCTTCGGCATGGATCGCATCCGCCGATAGGCCTGAATGGTAGTTCATACCAAGCAGCATGGTGCTGTGCGCGTCGACGTAGTCCGGCTTGATGGCGAGGGCGCGCTCATGGCGCGCCAGCGCTTCGTCGAGCTTGCCCTGAGCCTGGAACGCCGTGCCCAGGTTGTTGTGGGCCTCGGCGAAATCCGGCTTGATCGCGAGGGCGCGCTGATAGTGCGCCACCGCGTCGGCGAGCTTGCCCTGGGCCTGGAGAGCGGCGCCCAAATTGCTGTGGGCCTCGGCATAGTCCGGCTTGATCGCGACGGCACGCTGATAGTGCGCCACCGCGTCGTCGAGCTTGCCCTGATCTTGCAGGGCGGCGCCCAAATTGTTGTGGGCCTCGGCGTAGTCCGGCTTGATCGCGACGGCGCGCTGGTAGTGCGTCACCGCGTCGGCGAGCTTGCCCTGGGCTTCGAGCGCGGCGCCTAAATTGTTGTGGGCCTCGGCGTAATCCGGCTTGATCGCGACGGCGCGCTGATACCGCGCCACCGCTTCGTCGAGCCTGCCCTGAGCCTGGAGGGCGGCGGCCAGGTCGTTGTGAAAAAAGGGAACGTCACCCTTGAGCTGGATCGCCTGGCCGATCAGTTCGACGGCGGCCTCATGACGACCGTGCTGATGGGCCATGATCCCGAGCAAATGCAGGCTGCCGACATGTCGGGCATCGAGCTGAAGGATTTGCCGGTAGAGCCGTTCGGCCTCGGCCAGCCGCCCGGCCTGGTGGTGCCGAAGCGCATCACCGAACATCCCTTGAACGGCCGCAAGAGAACCGTGTTTTTTGGGGCCCCCCACCTTCTTCGCCGCGCGGCGCTGATTGCGGTTCATACCTTCCTTGCTCACGTTCTCCAACCGGCTCGTGCCGACATTCCCCGGGTCATTGGCTCGCCAAACCGGTGATACGCCCTGCGGGTTTTGCCGGCAAGCCCGACGCGGCGGGCGCCCTTTGCCGGGCCGCGGTCTGCTATGGCCAGCCCGGGGCGCGGGCGGTTAATGTCTTCTTCGCGACAGCGAAAGGCTCCCGAACAGATGGCGGCGCCACCTTTGGACGGCATCTCGGCCTGCGTCTTCGATGCCTATGGCACGCTCTTCGACTACGGCGCGGCGGCGGCGAAGTGCCGAAATCTGCTCGGCGACAAGGCAGACCGCCTGACCGCGCTGTGGCGGCAGAAGCAGCTCGAATACACCTGGCTCAGGACCCTCCAGGGCCGCTATGCCGATTTCTGGCAGGTGACGGGCGACGCGCTCGATTTCGCCGTGGCGATCCTGGGGATCGGCACCGCCGATTTGCGCTGGCGGCTGATGGAGTCCTACCTCACCCTCGACCCCTTTCCGGAGGTCTCGGAGGTCCTGAAGCGGCTCGACGCCGCCGGCATGCGGATGGCGATCCTGTCGAACGGCTCCCCGGCGATGCTCGATGCGGCGGTCTGCGGCGCGACGATCGGCGGCTATTTGGAGGCGGTGCTCTCGGTCGATGAGGTCGGCGTCTACAAGACCCATCCCAAGGTCTATGAGCTCGCGGTCGATCGGCTGGGCGTGGCTAAGGGCGCTATCGCCTACATGTCCTCGAACGGCTGGGACGCCTATGCCGCCGCGGCCTTCGGCATGCGCGTCGTGTGGTGCAATCGCTATGGACACCTACCCGAGCGCATGCCGGGCGCGCCCGACCGCGAGATTCGCAGCCTCGCCGAATTGCCCGCGCTTGTTCTCCCCAACCGCGCCGGAGATGGCGTATGAGCGCCCTGTTCTCGCCCTTCGCCTTGCGCGGCCTGACGCTTGCCAACCGCATCGTGGTCTCGCCGATGTGCCAATACAGCGCCGAGAATGGCTCGGCCACCGACTGGCATTTGATGCATCTGGGGACGCTGTCGGTCTCCGGCGCCGGCCTGGTGGTGACCGAAATGACGCAAGTGGAGGATTTGGGCCGCATCTCCCTTGGCGATCTCGGCCTTTATTCGGACGCGAACGAGGCGGCGCTGGCGCGCGCCGTCGCCGCCTGCCGGCGCTACGGGCAGGCCAAGCTCGGCATTCAGCTCGGCCATGCCGGGCGCAAAGCCTCGACATCCCCGCCCTGGCGCGGCGGCAAGTTTCTTCGTCCCGAGGACGGCGCCTGGACGACGATCGCGCCTTCCGCCCTGCCCTTCGACGACGGCTATCCCCCGCCCAAGGCAATGTCATCAGAGGATATCGAGCGCGTCATCGAAGCCTTCGCCGCCGCGACCAAGCGCGCCCAGCGGATCGGCTTCGATGCGGTCGAAGCGCACAGCGCGCATGGCTATCTCCTGCACGAATTCCTGTCGCCGATTGCCAACCGCCGCGACGACGAATACGGCGGCAGCCTCGAGAACCGCATGCGCTTTCCGCTGCGCGTCATCGCGGCGATGCGCGCTTCCTGGCCCAAGGAGAAGCCGCTGGGCGCGCGGCTCAGTTGCACCGATTGGCTCGCGGGCGGCTTCACCCTCGACGAGGCCGTGGCCTACGCCCGAGCGCTCAGAGAGCAAGGCTGCGATTACATCTGCTGCTCCGGCGGCGGCATCGTGCCGAAGGCGCCGATCCCGGTCGGTCCCGGCTACATGGTCGAGTTCGCCGCGCGCCTGCGCCGAGACGCCGGAATCGCGACGCGCGCGGTCGGGATGATCGTCGCGCCGCAGCAGGCAGAGGCGGTCATTGCCGAGGGCAAGGCCGACATGATTGCGCTCGCCCGCGCCATCCTCGATGATCCGCGTTGGCCCTGGCATGCCGGCGAGGCGCTGGGCCATGCTGCGACCTATCCGCCGCAATACGAGCGGGCCCGCGCCACGATCTGGCCGGGGGCGGCGGTGCTTCGCTCCAGCCCAAGTCGGTCTGTCTAATTATTGGGCATTGATCGTTCCATAGGCAGACCATCGCCGGGCCAGGCGGCCAAGCCTGCACTTTTCGGCTCGCTGCCGGTCTGGCGCGGGCTTTGCTTCGGCAGGTCTTGATACAAGAGGGAATTCCGGTGAGCAGTGCCGGATCAGTTGCGTCAATCTCTAGCCGGGCCTTCGACGAGACGGGGGCTGCGGCGGGGTATTACCCCCATTACGAGCGCATTCGCCGCTGGCTCGAGGACTCGCCGCCCGAAGCGCTGCAGCGCAAGCGCCGCGAGGCGGAGCTGCTCTTCCGGCGCATCGGCATCACCTTCTCGGTCTATGCCGAAGGCGGCAGTCCCGAGCGGCTCATCCCCTTCGACATTATCCCGCGCGTGCTCTCGGCAGCGGAGTGGAGCCGCCTCGCGCAAGGCCTGACCCAGCGCGTGCGCGCGCTCAACGCCTTTCTGTTCGACGTCTATCACCGCCGCGAGATCCTGCGCGCGGGCCGCATCCCCAAAGAGCTGATCCTGCACAATGAGAGCTACCGCGCCGAGATGCAGGATTTCGATCCGCCGCACCGCGCCTACACCCATGTCGCCGGCATCGATTTGGTGCGCGTCGGTCCCGGCGACTTCTATGTCCTCGAGGACAATTGCCGAACGCCCTCGGGCGTCTCCTACATGCTCGAAAACCGCGAGGCCATGGTGCGGCTTTTCCCGGAGCTATGCGCCGGCCATCGCATCGCGCCGGTCTCGCACTATCCCGAAGAGCTGCGCGATACCTTGCGCTCGCTCGCGCCGCCCAATTGCCAGGGCGAGCCGGTGATCGTGGTCCTGACGCCCGGACCCTTCAACAGCGCCTATTTCGAGCACTCCTTCCTCGCCGACGAGATGGGCGCGGAGCTGGTCGAAGGCGTCGATCTCGTGGTCGATGACAACATCGTCCACATGCGCACGACCGAAGGGCTGAAGCGCGTCGACGTGATCTATCGCCGGATCGACGACGCTTATGTCGATCCCCTGACCTTCCAGCCGGAATCGCTCCTCGGCTGTCCCGGGCTGTTCAACGCCTACCGCGCCGGCAATGTCGCCTTGGCGAATGCGGTGGGATCGGGAATCGCCGACGACAAGGCGGTCTATCCATATGTGCCGGAGATGATCCGCTTCTATCTCGCGGAGGAGCCGATCCTCAACAACGTGCCGACCTATTCCTGCGGCAATTGCGAGGAATTGGGCTATGTGCTCGACCATCTCCCCGAACTCGTCGTCAAGGAGACGCAGGGCTCGGGCGGCTTTGGGATGCTGGTCGGGCCGATGGCCAGCCGCGGCGAGCGCGAGGCCTTCGCCGCGAAGCTCGCGGCGCGGCCGCACGACTACATCGCCCAGCCGACCCTCGCGCTCTCGACCTGCCCGACCTTCGTCGAGAGCGGCGTCGCGCCGCGCCATGTCGATCTCAGGCCCTTCGTCCTCGTCGGCAAGGAAATCCGCATCGTGCCCGGCGGCTTGACGCGAGTGGCGCTGCGCGAGGGCTCGCTGGTGGTCAATTCGAGCCAGGGCGGCGGCACCAAGGACACTTGGGTGCTCGAACGCTAGCGCCATGCTGAGCCGGACCGCCGCCAGCCTTTATTGGCTCGCCCGCTACATCGAGCGCGCCGAGAACATCTCGCGCATTGTCAGGGTGGCCCATCGCATGGCCAGCATGGCGCGCTCCCTGGGGAGCGCCGGGAACGAATGGCTCACGACGCTCATCGCGACCGGCTGCGAGCCCGAATTCTTCGCGAAATACGCCGAGGCGACCGGGCCGGAGGTCATCGATTTTCTCGTCCGCGACCTCGACAACCCCTCGAGCATTCTGACCTGCCTCGAGACGGCGCGGCGCAACGCGCGCGCGGTCAGGACGGCGCTCACCAACGATATGTGGGATGCGCTCAACGAGACCGGGATCCGCGCCCGCGAGCGCGCGCGCGAAGCCGTCGATGACGACATCATGGGCTTTCTCGAATGGGTCCGCGAGCGCTCGCAACTCTTCGGCGGCGCATATTCCAGCACGATGCTGCGCAACGACGCCTATTATTTCACCCGTCTCGGCACTTTTCTGGAGCGCGCCGACAGCACCGCGCGGATCCTCGACGTCAAATATTACCTGCTGCTGCCGCATGATGAGAAGGCCGGCGGTGCGCTCGATTATTACCAGTGGCAATCGATCCTGCGCTCGGTCTCGGCGCTGCGCAGCTATCACTGGGTTTATCACGAGCGGCTGCAGCCCTGGCTCATCGCCGAGTTCCTCATTCTGCGGCCGGAGATGCCGCGCTCGCTGCTGAGCTGCTACGAGCAGATCACCCGGCACCTCGGCCTCATCGCCGAGGCCTATGGCGGCAAGCGCGGCGAGTGCCACCGACTGGCCGGCGAGATCCACGCCAAGCTGCGCTACAGCCGCATCGACGCCATTTTCCAGTCGGGCCTGCACGAATTCTTGACCGAGTTCATCGACCGGTCGATCATTCTGGGCGCCGAAATCTCCAACCTCTATCTCACCTGATCGCCGCACCCGATTCATGCGCCTGGCCGTTCGGCACCTCACCTCGTACCGCTATTCGCGTCCCATCGCCTATGCCATTCAGACCTTGCGATTGACGCCGCGCCCTCATGAGGGGCTCGCCGTCCTCCGATGGCAGGTGCGCGGCGAAACCAGGCGGCCATTGCCCTTCTTCATTGACGGATTCGGCACTATCGTCCATAGCCACTCGATCAACCGGCCGCATGACAGCGGCGCAATCCTGGTCGAGGGCGAGGTCGAGACCCGGCCCACCGACGGCGTTATCCGCGGCGCGCCGGAGCCCTTGCCGCTTGAATTCTTTCTGCGCACCACGAAACTGACGCAGGCGGACCCGGCGATCGCAGAGCTCGCCGTCGCGGGCACGCGCGGCGGCACGAGTCGGGACCGGCTCACATCCCTGATGGAAGCGATCCACGGCCGGCTCGTCTACCGCCAGGGGGTCACCGACGCCAAAACGACTGCCGCCCAGGCGCTCCGGAACGGCTCGGGCGTGTGCCAGGACCATGCGCACCTCTTCATCGCGGCGGCGCGGCATCTCGGCACCCCCGCGCGCTACGTCGGTGGCTACCTCTGGACCGGCGCGGAGGGAGGCGAATACGAGGCAAGCCACGCCTGGGCCGAGGCTTACGCCGAAGACACCGGCTGGATTGGTTTCGATCCCTCGAACGGGACAGTGCCGGGCGAGGCCTATATCCGCACCGGCGTCGGGCTCGACTATTGGTCGGCGGCGCCGGTGCGCGGCATCTGGCGCGGCGAGGCCGAGGAAACCCTCGCCGTCGAGGTCACCGTGACTCAGGCTCAGGCGGAGCAGTAACAGACAAAATATATTATATATCAATTCTATACTTTATCTTTCTAAAGCAATTTATAAGCCGATGCCCGGCACGGGCACAAGGCGTTGAAACGCGCTTCCGCGGCGGGCACGGGTCTGGTATCGGCGCGCAGCCAGTTGTTGCCGCTGGGGTTCTTGGGCATGCTCGTGCGGCCGCGGCGCACCCTCAGGCCGTCGCCGCGAACGACCGGGCGGAGCGAGCCTAAGCAAGATCGGGGGATAGCGATGCCGAGCCCGCCGCTCTGGATCACCGAAGCCGAGGTCGCCGCGCTGATCGCTCTGCCCGAGGCCGTCGACGCCCTCGAGCGCATCCTCGCGATGGAAGCCGAGGACGAGGCCGCCAACATGCCCAAGACGCATCTGATGGTCGGCGCAAACGACGCGATGCATGCGATCGGCGCCGCCGTCGCCGGCGCCGGACTGTGCGGCACCAAGACCTGGGTCAATGTCGGCGGCAAGTCGCAGACCGTGCTGGTGCTGTTCGCGCTCGAAGATGGTGCGCTCCGCGCGGTCATCGAGGCCACCGCCTTGGGTCAATTGCGCACCGCGGCCATGACCGGCGTCGGCACGCGGCGTCTCGCGGCGAGCAATGCCGACGAGATCGCAATCATCGGCTCGGGCAAGCAGGCCCTGCCGCAGGCCGCCGCCTGCGCCGCCGTGCGAAAGCTCCGCCATGTGCGCGTCTTCAGCCGCCGCGCCGAGGCGCGCGAGGCCTTTGCCGACGCCGTCCGCAAAGAGTTGGGCATCCGCGTGACCACAGCCGCGACGCTCGAGGACGCGGTTCGCGACGCCCCGATCGTCACCCTCATCACCAACGCGACGGCGCCGTTCTTCACCGCGGCGATGGCGGCGTACGGCAGCCATATCAACGCCATGGGCGCGATCGTGCCGGCGCGGGTCGAGTTCACTCAGGATGTTTTCCCGCGCTGTTGCCTCGTTGCGGTGGACAGCGTCGCCGGGGCGCGCGAACTCTCGACCGAATTTCGCGAGCGCTTCGGCGACGATGCGGCAGCCTGGCAGTCGGTCCTGCCGATCTCGCGGCTCATTGCCGAAGACATAAGGCGCCCGGCGAATTGCGACCTCACGCTCTTCAAGGCGATGGGCATGGGGCTGTCCGATCTTGCCTTGGGCATCGAGGTCTTGGCGCGCGCCGAGCGGCGCGGCACTTCCCACCGCTTGCCCGAACGCGTGCGACTGGCGCCGCGGCTGCGCTAACCACCGTTCACGGCAGCGGCGTGTTGTTGGCGATGCCGCCGTCGATGAACGCCAACGGGCCGCCGTGCGAGCGTAGTCTCGCGCGGCCCGCCTTCGCTGTACGGTTGCGTCATCGCTGAAGTGAGCCCGGTTCTGCTGAAAATCGGGTAGAACCTCGCTCCGATCCGGCGTATCGTCCGACAAAATCAAGTGCGCCTGCGCCGGGTGGGGAAGCGATGACTGCCGTGGCAACCTATGATGTGGTCGTCCTCGGCAGCGGCATCGCCGGACTGGCAGCCGCCGTGGCCGCGCATGAAAAGCGGCTGCGGCCGATCGTGCTGGAGAAGGCGCCTCTCATCGGCGGCGGCACGACCAACTCCTACGGTCTCATCTGGGTCGGCGACAATCATCTCGCGCGCCAGGCGGGCTATGCCGACAGCCGCGCAGAGATCCTCGACTACATGCATTTCCTCGCCGGCGGCGAGGCCGAGGAGGCGAATCTGCTTGCCTTCGTCGACGAGGGGCCGCGCATCCTCAAGTTTTTCGCGGATTGCGGCATTCCCTTCCGCCTATGCCGCGGCGTCGCCGATCACTATTACGGCGTCGCGCCCGGCGCGAAGCAGGAAGGCCGCAGCCTCGAGGTCGAACTGATCTCCGGTTACGAATTAGGCGAATGGCGCAACCGCGTCCGCATCCCCGCCAACGCGCCTTGCTACATCACCTGCGAGGAGCAGGTCGGCTGGGGCGGCATGAATTGCTTCTCGCGCTGGGACAAGGACATCGTGCGCGAGCGCAAGGCCAAGGACATGCGCGGCAAGGGGCTGGGCCTTGCCTGCCAATTCCTCAAGGCGGCGCTGACGCGCGGCATCGCCATCGAGACCGGCATCGAGGTCGAGCGCCTGATCTACGACGGAAGGCGCGTCACCGGCGTCGCGCTCGCGGACGGACGAGAAATCGCTTCCCGCCGCGGCGTCGTGCTCGCAACCGGGGGGTATGAATCGAATCCCGAGCTGGTGCGCGATTTCGAAGGGCTGCCGAACTGGCTCTCGCAAGTGCCGGCTTCGATCACTGGAGATGGGCTGAAGCTCGCCACCGAGATCGGCGCGGCGGTTCGGCTGATCCGCAACAACATGCAGCTCTTTCTCGCCTTCCCGGTGCCGAGCGCGAGCGCGGAGCCGCAGTTCCAGCTCGCCGGGATCATCGAGCTGTGCAGCCCGCATACCGTGGTGGTAAACCGCGCCGGCGAGCGCTTCGCCGACGAAGCCTATTTCCAGGGCATGATCCCGGCCTTGCGCGCCTTCGACCCGGCGACGCACAGCTATCGCAACCTGCCGTGCTATTTGGTCTTCGATCAGGCCTATGCCGACACCTATTCCTTCGCCGGGCGCGAGGCGGGCCTTGAGATTCCCGCCTGGGTCGCGCGCGATGGAACGATCGCCGGGCTTGCCGCCCAGCTCGGCATCGGCGCCGCGGGGCTCGAGCGCACGGTTGGCCGTTTCAACGGCTTCGCGCGCGCCGGCAAGGACGAGGATTTTCGTCGCGGCGAGTTGGCTTGG
Source organism: Allostellaceae bacterium (assembly GCA_035604195.1). Classification (GTDB taxonomy): domain Bacteria; phylum Pseudomonadota; class Alphaproteobacteria; order ATCC43930; family CGMCC-115725; genus DATJLY01. The sequence goes on along the minus strand of DATNIY010000092.1, from coordinate 9,449 downwards.
CGGCTGGCGCAGGATCCGTCGCTGCCGGCGGGCAAGAACCAGGCGCTGGGGACCTTGGAGAAGCCGCCCTTCTACGGGCTCGAGCTGCGGCCGAGCGCCGGCAGCTCGGCCGGCGTGCTGACCAACGAGCGCGGCCAGGTGATCCACCAGAGGCGCCAGCCCATTCCCGGCCTCTATGCCAGCGGGAATACCGCCGCGCGCATCGAATTCGGCTCGGGATATCAGGCCGGCCTGACGCTCGCCTCGGGCATGACCTTCAGCACTCTGGCGGTAGAGGATATGATCAGCCGCAATTGATCGGCGGCGCTTCGGGGCAGCATCGCCGCAACCAGACCAACACGGGAGAGGACGCATGGGGTATCGACGGGGTTGGATTTACGCGCTCATGCTGGCGCTCGTGACCATCAATTACATGGATCGCGTGGCGCTCTCCGTCGCCGCCAAGAGCGTCGCCACCGAGTTTCATCTGTCGCCCGTGCAGTTGGGATATCTCTTCTCCTCCTTCCTGTGGACCTATGTGATCTGCCTCCTGCCGGTCGGGATTCTCATCGACCGGTTCAACACGAGGGTGGTCAATTCGGTCGGCATTGCGCTGTGGTCGATCGCGATCGCGGTGACCGGCGCGGCCTGGAGCTTCGGCACCTTGCTGACGACGCGCCTGGCGATGGGTGCCGGCGAGGCGACGTCGATCCCGTCCTGCGGCCGCATCGTGCGCGAATGGATGCCGGCGAGCGAGCGCGGTTTCGCCTCCACGATCTACAGCGCCGGTTCCTTCACCGGCCCGGCCATCGGAGCGTTGCTCGTCGGCTCGGTCAGCGCCGTCTGGGGCTGGCGCGCGTCCTTCGTGCTGCTGGGCGCGCTCGGCTTTGTCTGGCTCGCCGTCAACCTCATCTGGTTCGACCGGCCGGAACGCGTGCGCTGGCTCAGCGAGAGCGAGCGGAAAAAGATCATCAGCGAGCGCGGCGCCGCTCCGGACGAGCGGCTCGACGAGCGCGGCAACGTTCGCGTCGTCCTGCATCTCATCAAGCAGCCGTCGCTCTGGGGCATCACCTTGAGCCAGGGCTGCGCCATCTACTCGCTCTATCTGCTGCTGTTCTGGCTGCCGAGTTATTTGCAAGCGGCCAAGCATCTCAACATCATGGAGACCGGTCTGTTCACCGCGATCCCCTGGGCCTGCGCGGCGCCGCTCAGCATCGGTTTCGGCGCCTTGAGCGATCGGCTGCTGAACCACCAACAGGTCCTCGCCGGCAAGCGGCGGCTGATGGTGATGGCCAGCCTGTTGTGCGCCGCGGTTCTGCTGATCGTGCCGTTCTCTTACAACATCTGGCTGATCCTGGCCCTCATCGCCATTTCCCTGGCGGGGATCGCCACGACCTTGGCGCTCAATGTCGCGCTGGTCACCGATCTCGTCCACAAGCCCAGGGACGTGGGCAAGGCGATCAGCATGATCGTCTTGGGCGGCAACACCTTCGGCATCCTGGCGCCGATCGTCACGGGCTACGTCGTTCAGGGCCTCGGAGCCTATGACTGGGCCTTCGTCATCGCCGGGATTTTGCTCGTCATCGGCGCGGTGCTGGCATTGACTATGACCCGCCGGGTCATCGTCTCCGCCGATGCCGCAGAGGGCGGCGGCAGCCCGCGATTGGAGCGCGCCTGACCGAGGGACCCCATGGCAGCATCCTATTGGATCGGCGTCGATACCGGCGGCACCTTCACCGATGCTCTCGCCATCGATTCGACCGGCCGGCTGCATTTGGCGAAGACGCCTTCGACACCGGCCGATCTTTCGATCGGCGTGCTGAATTCGATGGAACTGCTGGCGCGCTCGGCCGGGGTCTCGACCGAGGAGTTGCTCGGCCGCGCGCACAAGCTCGCTCATGGCACGACGGCGACCGTCAACGCCATGGTGCAGCGGCGCGGCGCCAAGATCGGCCTGATCACGACGCGCGGCTTCCGCGACCATCTCATCCTGATGAAGGCGGCGCGCGGCGTCGGCGTGCCCGACGGCGAGCGGGTGCGCTTCAGCCGCGCCGTCAAGCCCGAGCCGATCGTTCCCTTGCCGTTGACCGAGGAAGTCACCGAGCGCATCGATTATGCCGGCCGCATCGTCATTCCCTTGGACGAAGCCGACGTCCGGCGCGCGGTCCGGCGGCTCCTGGATCACGGCGTCGAGGCCATCGCCATCTCGCTGCTGTGGAGCTTTCGCAATCCCCGCCATGAAGAGCGCATTCGCGCCATCGTCCGGGAGATGGCGCCCGGGCTCAGCGTTTCCGCCGGCAACAGCCTCGTGCCGGTGATCGGCGAATACGAGCGCACGACGACGGCGGTCATCAACGCCTATCTCGGCCCGGTGCTCGACCGCTATGTCCACGCCTTGCAATCCTCGCTCGGCAAGAAGGGGCTGCAGCGCGAGGTGCTGCTGATGCAGTCGGATGGCGGCCTCATTCCGGGCCCGGCGGCGCCGGAAAAGGCGGTCACCACCATGCTCTCCGGCCTCGCCGCCGGCGTCTTGGGGTCGCGCCACGTCGGCGGCCTTTTGGGCCATGAGAACCTCATCACCGTCGACATGGGCGGGACCAGCTTCGAAGTCGGGCTCGTCCATCGCGGCCGGCCGGTGATGGAGAATTTTCCGCTGACGCCGCGCCTCGCTCCCTTCGAATCGCGCTGGCGGATCGCCGCGCCGACCATCGACATCACCGCCATCGGCGCCGGCGGCGGCAGCATCGCCCGCGTCGTCGACGGCGTACTCCGCGTCGGCCCCGACAGCGCCGGCGCCGAGCCGGGCCCGGCCTGCTACGGCCGCGACGGCATCATGCCTACCGTCACCGATGCCTTCCTCGTGCTGGGCTATCTCAGTTCGGAGAATTTCCTCGGCGGCCGGATGAAGATCGATGAGGGGCTCGCGCGCCGGGCGATCGAGGAGCATGTGGCGAAGCCGCTCGGCGTCGGCGTTCACGCTGCGGCGCACGGCATCTATCGCGTGCTGATCAGCCATATGGCCGATCTCATCCACAAGGTGACGATCGAGCGCGGCCACGACGTGCGCGACTTCGTGATGATGGCCTTCGGCGGCTGCGGCCCGATCCACGCCGGCGTCCTCGGCGCCGAGATCGGGGTGCCGAAAGTGATCATCCCCGGCGCCGGCATGGCCACGGCGCTTTCGGCCTATGGGCTCGTCGCCTCCGATCTGCGCTATACGGTCGCGCAATCGCACGCCATGGCCGAGCCGATGGTGGCGAGCGAGGTCGGCGCCGTGCTCGACGAGGTCAAGTCGCGCGCGGCGCGGGCGGTCATCGGCTGGGGCATGGCGGATGCCGACATTCTCATTGCCTGCTCGCTCGACATGCGTTTCAAGGGCCAGATCCATGCAGTGAATGTCGCCGTGCCGAGCGAGCTGCGCGCTCCGGCCGATCTCGAGACCGTCTTCGAACGCTTCATCGCCACTTACGAGCGCCATTACGGCGCCGGCACGGCGCATCGCGAGGCGGGGATCGAGATCGTCACCTTCCGCGCCGATGCGACGGGCGTGATGAGCAAGCCCGAGCTGCCGAAGCCGCCCGCCCGCGGCAAATCAGCGCTCGCGCCGCACGCGCGCCGCACCGTCTATTTCGATGCCGAGCCGGTGCCGAATGTGCCGATCTTCGCCGGCGCCGATCTCGCCGGCGGCGACCGCATCGCGGGGCCGGCGATCATCGAATATCCCGGCAATACCGTCGTCGTCCATCCCGGGCAGGTGTTGACGACGGATGCGGGGGCCAACCTTATCTTCGCCCTCGGAGGCTGAGATGGCGCAGGCAAGCCTCGATCCCGTCACCTTCGAAGTGCTGCGCCACAAATTCTGGCAGGCGGCGGAGGAGATGGGGATCATCCTCATCCAGGCCTCCTCCTCGCCCGTCGTCGCGGAAGTGCAGGATTTCGCCACCGCGCTCTTCGCCGCCAATGGCGATTTCGTTGCCATGGGCAGCAACGTCATCCCGCATGTTGCCCCCATGCAATTCGCGGTCCGCGCCGTCATGACGGAATGTTGCGACAATCCCGGGATCAATGAGGGCGACGCCTTCATCCTCAACGATCCCCATCGCGGCGCCATGCATCAGTCGGACATCATCATCGCGGCGCCCGTCCATTTCGCCGGCAAGATCGTCGCCTGGACCGCCTGCCACTGTCATCATCTCGATGTCGGCGCGATGATTCCCGGCGGCTTCACCATCGGCGCGCGCGACATCTATCAGGAGGGCATGCGGCTGCCGCCGGTGAAGCTCATCGAGCGCGGCAGCTTGCGCAAAGACCTCTGGACCATGCTCTTCAACTTCATCCGCGTGCCGCGCGTCGCCCTCGATCTCAAGGCGCAGATCGCCGCCAATAATGTCGGCGGCAAGCGGCTCGTCGAGATGTGCGAGCGCTACGGCGGCGCGGTCGTCGAAGCGGCGATGGAACAGCTTCTCGACTATTCCGACCGTCGCCTGCGCGCCCGGCTGCGCGAACTGCCCGACGGCACCTTCCGCCACATCGACCGCCAGGACCATGACGGGCTCGAGCCCGGCCTCTACCGCATCGTCATGTCCGTGACCAAATCCGGCGACACGATTCATTTCGACTTCACCGGCACCAGCAAGCAGGCGCCGGGCTTCATCAATTGCTGCATCGGCGGCGCCTGGGCCGGCGTATTCGGCGTGCTCTTGCCCTGGATCGGCTACGACATGCCGTGGAATGCCGGGCTCTTGCGGCCGGTCACGATCAACGCGCCCGAAGGCAGCCTGTGCAATGCTCAGCTTCCCGCGCCCGTCAGCAAGGGCGGCACCGGAACCATGTGGTCGATTCGTAACGCGGCGCAGCTTTGCCTGTCGAAGCTCTTGGGCTGCAGCGATGGCTATTGGCAGGAGGCGATGGCGATCTGGCAGGGCGCGGTGCCGATCTTCATCCTTTCCGGGCGCAACCAGTTCGGCGAATATTTCAGCTACCTCAATATGGATGGCAACGCCGGCGGCTGCGGCGCGGTGGCGCATCGCGACGGCACCGACACCGCGGGCAACCAGGTCAGCCCGACCATGTCCATCCCCAACATCGAGACGCATGAGGCCAACCATCCGATCCTTTACCTGTTCCGGCGCCAGCGGCAGGATTCGCCCGGCGCCGGCAAGTATCGCGGCGGCGCCGGACTCGAAGAGATGTTCATGGTCTATGATGCCGAGGACATCAATCTCACCCTCACCGCCAACGGCATCAGCGTGGCGAACGCCGAAGGGCTGTTCGGGGGATTGCCGGGCTCCTGCAACTTCTGGGGCATGGTCAAAGCCGATGGCGGGGCGATCATCGGGAGCAAGTTCCCCGAACATGTCGAGGAGCTCGGCGACAGGCTCGAGCCCTTGTCGGGCGGCATTCCGCGGTTCCGGCTGAAGCGCGGCGAGCAATTCTATTTCCGCTGCACCGGCGGCGGCGGCTATGGCGATCCGATCGAGCGCGAGCCCGAGCGCGTGCTTGCGGATTTGCGAGCGGAACTGATCTCCGAAACGCAGGCCGCGCGGATTTATGGCGTCGTCATCGAGGAAGGGCGGGTCGATCGTGGCGCCATCGAATTGCGCCGCCAGGAGATCCGCAGGCGGCGCATCGCGGCGCAGCCTATCCTCAAGCCGCAGCGCGCCGCCAATCCGCGGCGGCTCGGCCGGCGCGGCGAGTATCTCGAGATCGTCGAGGATGGCGGCCAACAGGTGACGGCCTGCCGCTGCTGCGGCCATCGCCTCGCCATCGGCGACGCGGATCCCAAATCGGCCGCAATTCACGCCGAGGTGCCGCTGCGCGAGGCCGGGCCGCTCTTTCCCGCCGACGACGCGACGCCTTGCGTCTTGCGCCTCTATTGGTGCCCGGGCTGCGGCGTGCAATTCGCCGCCGAGATCGCCGAAAAGGGCGCGCAGATGATCGAGGACATCCGCCTGCGAGGCCCCAGCGCATGAGGCCGGAGCTTGCCATTTCCGATGCGGAATACGCCAAGCGCCTCGCCGCGCTGCGCGGCGCGCTCGAGGCCCGCGACCTTCCGGTCGCGATCGTCCAGGGCGCGCGCAACTGGTATCGCGACCACGCGATCCGTTATCTCACCGGCTATGACTCGCCGCTCGCGCCGAGCCTGCTGCTGGTCTTCCGCGACGGGCGCGCACCGGTGTTGCTGCTCCGAGACGCGGACGATCTCGCGCGCGCCCGCGCGGCGACGCGGATTGCGGAGCCGGTCGGTTGCGAGAGCCTCGCCGCGGCGCTCGTCGAGCAGCTGCGCGAGCGCAGGCTCGAGCCCCGGCGGATCGGGATCGCCGGCGGCGAATGCATGGGCTTCTCGGCGCTCGATGTCCTGCCCGCGGACATCGCCCGGGCGCTGGACCAGGCCTTCCCTGGCAGCGAACTCGTCGATGTCGGCGGCGATCTGCTGGCCTCCCGCATGGTGCGCAGCGACAGCGAGATCGCGCTGCTGCGCGAAGCCGCGCACGTGGCCGATATCGGCGCGGAGATCTTTCTCGCCACGGTTCGCCAAGGGGTCAGCGAGCGCGACCTGTGGAGCGAGATTTGGCACGCGATGCAGCAGGCGGGCGCCGAGGATCTGCACATTTCGCTGTGCCGCGGGCCCGCGAGCTTCTGGCCCCATCCGCCGTCGGATGCGGTCTTCGCCGCCGGCGACATCGTCTCGATCGAGCTGTCGCCGCGCGTGGGCGGCTATTTCAGCCAGGCCAACCGCATGTGCTTCGTCGGCGAGCCCAACCGCGAATGGCAGGATTTGGCCGCGCTCGCCAAGGCCGCGCTTGCCACCGCCATCGGCGCGATGCGGCCGGGGATCGCGGCCAAGGAGGTGGTGGCAAGCGTTTCTCGTCTGATCGGACAATCGCCGCTCGCGACCATGGATGTCGGCGGCGTTCACCGCATCGGCCATGGCTGCGGCATCAGCCTCGATGAAGGACCCTTTCTCACTTCGGCAAGCACGATTTCGTTGCGGCCCAACATGACCATGGCCTGCCATCCCATCATCTACCTGCCCTATCGCCACTCCCTCTTGATGCTCGGCGATTACGTGCGCATCACCGAGGACGGGGCCGAGGTGCTGACGCGGCCGCAAGCGACGATCCCGGTGGTGTGAGGAACTCATGCCGGACGAGAGGATTTTCCGCCAAAGGATCGCCCGGCTGCGCCAGACGCTTCTGGCGCCGCTCGGGCTCGACATGCTGCTCGCCTATGCCGACGATACGCTCGATGCCGGCGCCGTGCGCTATCTCACCGATTTCGACGTCTATGCCATGTACGCGCTGGTTCTGGTGCCGCGGTGCGGCGATGTCGCGCTCGCTTTTGGGCTGCATCATTCGGCCTATCTGGTGCGGGTGAGGGATGCCGCGACGGCGGATTATTTTCACGGCACCTATGCGCCGGGCGAGTTGTGCCGGCGGCTCCTCGCCGAGACTGCGCCGGCCTCGGCGCCGCGGATCGGCATCGTCGGCGGCGCACGGATGATGCGGCGGATCGATGCGGATCTGCGCCAGCATTTGCCCGGCGCGGAGTTCGTCGCGGTGGACGAGGCGTTCCGGCGTCTCGTCGCCGGCTCGGATGTCGAGGATGGCGCGAGCGATTGCCTGCGCCGCAGCGCCGCGATTGCGCGCCAGTCCATCGCCGCCGCGGCCACCGCGGTCGGGCAGCGCAGCGGGCGCGAGATCGCGGCGGAAATCGGCTTTGCCGCGCGGCGCTTTGGGGCCGATGTGCTCAACCGGGAGATGGTGCTCATCGCCTTGGCCGCTGGATCGCCGCTGCCGGAGCGGCTCGGGCCTGCCGCCGCAGCAGCGCAGGTGAAGGACGCGCTGGCGATCGAAGTATCGCCGGGTTATCGCGGCTACCGCACGCTGTGCGGGCGCACCTTCCTGGCGAGCGCAGAGCGCGCCGCGCAGCGGGCGCGGCTCGAAGCCGCTTTCGAGGTTCACCGCGAAATCTGCGCGCTGGTCCAGCCGGGACTGAGCGCGGGCGGCGTCGCCGACAAGGCGCGCTCCATCCTGGCGCGCGCCGGCTCCGCGCCGGCGCCGGACGCGAAGCTGGGTCACGGCATCGGCCTCAGCCTGATCCAGGAGCCGATCCTGCGCAGCGGCAATCCGGCGGAGATTCTGCCGGGCTCGGCGCTTGCGGTGCGCACCCGCCATGGCGGCGATGCGCTCGGGACCATTCACCTCGCCGACACGGTTCTTGTGACGGCCGAAGGCGGCGAGGTTCTGACCGCGCCCGCGCGCTAAGCGGCGCGGCCGACCTCCCAGGACGCCCAGGCGCAGCCGACATAGACCTCGGGGACTGGCCGGTAAGCGATCAACTCGAAGCCTCGGCCGCCGGCGGCGCCATGGGCGATGACCCAGTTGCGCAGCTCATGGCCGCCATTGCCGGTTTCGAGCAAGGCCGGCTCGAGGAAATCGACGAGCGGGCGCTCGGCACCGTCCGCGAAAAGCCGGATACAGCGACGGTCGAAGGGCTCGTCGATCGCGCCCATGGTCGGCTCGCCGATCGAGTGGCTGAGCCCGCCGGTCGCGAGGATGGCAACCCGCAACTCCCGCGGAAAACCGGCGATCGCCTTGGCGAGAAGCCTGCCCCAGGCGAGACACCGGGGAATGCTCATCATGGGCGGCTCGAGATCGTTGACGATGATGGGCACGATCGGCGGCAGCTCATCGAGCTCCATGCGCTGGAGCGGAATGCAGAAGCCGTGATCGAGAATGAGATGATGCGAGATCGAGGGCTCGAAATCCTCGCGCAAAGCGGTCTCGAGCAGATGCCGCGCCAGCGGCGCGTGTCCGCGCAACTTCCGGTGGGGAAAGCTCTTGAGGAAGGGCTCCGGCGGGCCCTCATGCGCTTCGCCGACACCGATGCAGAGGCTCGGCAGGTTATCGAGAAAGAAATTGACCCAATGATCCGGCGAAATCTCGATGAGCACATCGGGCCGCGCCGCGGCAAGCCGCCGGCCCAGCTCGCCATAGGCCGCGCGCAAATCCGTCTTCACTCTTGGCGGCAGAATCTCCCAGTCGCGCGCCACCAAAGGCGCGTGACTCGCGGCGAACACGCCGACGAGCTCAGCCATCGGACGCTTTCCCCGCCCCATGCCCGGCGGCGCGAATGCGCTGCAGGAAAACGGCGTCGCTCATGCCGGCAGCGCTGAAATAGTAACGAAGCAGATAGGGATTCACCAAGCGCGAGAGATAGGCCACGTCGTCGGCCAGCACCGCCGCGCGCACCTCGGGTGTCAACGGATAGCGCGCGAGCACCTTCGCGCGGTCGGCACGGTAAACTTCCGCCGCCGCCGGCGTCTGCAAATCGAAGAACATCTTGCTCAGCCAATAATCCGTCATGGATCAAAGTCCTGGCGCTCGCCGGGCGGGCGACGACTATAACTCGGCGCGGCGCAAAGGCCAGCTTGTCCCGGCCCGTGAGACAGTATCGGCTCGCGTCGT
>DATNIY010000091.1:0-10737 GCA_035604195.1 Allostellaceae bacterium | reverse complement strand
TTGACCTGGACGCCATCCCGAACCCCGATATCGGCGAGCGCCTTGGTGAAGGAAAGCAGCGCGGCGTTGACGGAACCGCCGATCGTGAATTGAGGCCCGGGCGTGCGGCCTCCCACGCCGGCGATGTTGACTACTGAACCGGATTGCTCCTTCAGATGGGGCCACGCGGCGCGCGTCAGCCGGACGGCGCCGAAAAATTTCAGGGCGAATCCATCGGCCCAGTCTTCTTCGGTGAGCTCAAAGAAATCGCCGCGCTTGGTGGCGCCGGCGTTGTTGACGAGGATGTCGAGCCGCCCGTAAGCGCGCTCGGTTGCGGCTGCGAGCGCCGCCGGCGCCTCCTCGCGGCGCAGATCGGCGAGGTGGAGCTTGGCCGTCGCGCCCAGTGTCACAATCGCGGCCGCGGCCTCGGCCAGCGCCTTCTCGTCGCGGCCGGTGAGCATGAGATGGCATCCCTCGGCGGCGAGCGCCTCGGCGATGCTGCGGCCGATGCCGCGACTCGATCCGGTGATCAGCGCCACCTTGCCGCGCAGCTCGAGCTCCATGGTCTCCTCTCCCGCAATCGGTCCCGACCATAGCGCATCGCCGTCGCTGCGACACGCCAATCCGTCCCTGAACGCCACGCCGGCTATGGCATCGCGCGCGGTTCTAGGCTATGACCCCGGCCAGGTCCGCATCTTCCCGGTCTCGACGCAATGGCCTTGAGACGCGCGCTATTGCCGGCCGCTACGATCGTCGCGGTGCTTTGGGCGCTGATGACCGCGGCGTCGGCGGCGCCGGCGTCCGATCGGCGGGACGTCTTCACCGTTGCCGCCGTGCACGTCGATGTCACCGCCGGCGACGCCAATGCGGCGCGCGAACAGGCGCGGCGCGACGGCGAGCGCCTCGCCTATGGGATGCTGCTCGATCGGCTGACCCGCGCCGCCGATCGCGATCGTCTGCCGGGCGCGAGCGACGCCCTCCTCAACACCCTCATCGGCAGCTTCGAGGTGGCGAGCGAGCGCCGCTCGAGCGTGCGCTACATCGCGGATTACACCTATCATTTCCGGCCCGATGCGGTGCGCCGGCTGCTCAACCAGGCGAGCGTCCCCTTCGCCGAGACGCCGAGCAAGCCCGTCGTCGCGCTGGCCGTGCTCGACGCGCCTTCCGGACCGCTGCTGTGGGAGGATCCCAATCCCTGGCGCGAAGCCTGGGCCGCGCGTCCGCTGCCGCAGGGTCTGGTGTCGCTGATCGTGCCCTTGGCCGGGCTCGAGGATATCGCGGCGATCGACGCCGCAGCGGCCGAGCAAGGCGACGCGACGCGGCTGCAGGCGATCTCGCAGCGTTACGGCGGCGCCGATGTGCTGGTATCGCGCGCGACTTTGCAGACGGTCGCCGATCCGCACAGCGCTTCCGTGTCCAGCACGCGCTACACGCCCGGCGCCGGCGAGAACGAGCAAACCTGGATCGGCTCCTACACGGCGCAGTCGGGCGAAAGCGATGGCGCTCTCCTGGCGCGCGCCGTCGCCGGCACCGTCGCGCAGGTCGAGGAGGCATGGAAGATCGCCAATATGGTCGATTATGGCCATGGCGGCACGCTCGCCGTCACCGTGCCGGTCAGCGATCTGCAGAGCTGGATCGCGATCCGCGACCGCCTCGCCGGCATCGCCGTGATCCAGAGCAGCGAATTGGTATCGCTCGACCGCAAGGCGGCACGGCTTTCGCTGCGGTATCTCGGCGACCCGGCGCAGCTTCGCCTGGCGCTGGCACAGCACGATCTCGATTTGAGCGGCGAGGACCCGAACTGGGTGCTGGCGCGGCGCGGCGCCGCGGACGCGCAGTGAGCCCCCCGGGCGGCGCCGCGCCGTGAGCATCGCCAATCTCATTTCGCTCGCCCGGTTGCTCGCCGTGCCCATCGCCATCTGGTTCATCCTCAACGATGCGCTGGCGGCGGCGTTCTGGCTGTTCGTCGCCGCGGGCTTGTCGGATGCGGTCGACGGCTACATCGCCAAGCATTTCAATCAGCGCTCCGCGCTCGGCGCGCTGCTCGATCCGATCGCCGACAAGACGCTCCTCGTCAGCCTGTTCGTCACCTTGGGGCTCGCCAATCGCCTGCCGAGTTGGCTAGTGATCCTGGTGGTGTTCCGCGATCTGCTCATCATCGGCGGCTTTCTCCTCACCGTCGTGGTGACGCAGCGGATGCGCTTCGAGCCGCTGTGGATCAGCAAGCTCAACACCGCCTTGCAGATCCTGCTCATCGCCCTGGTGCTGGCCCGCCTCGGCCTCGGCCTCGACGATCACGGGCTGGAGCGGGTGCTGGTCTATGGCGTGGGCGCGACGACAATTCTCTCCGGGGCCGGCTATCTCGTGCGCTGGGCCCGCAGCCTCGCCGGCGCCGAGCTCGGCTCATGACCGCGCCGGGCCTCGCGACCCAGCACCGCTATGCGCTGTTCTGGCTCGGCGTGCTCGCCTTCCTGCTGCTCGCGCTCTATCTCCTGTCCTCCATCTTGCTGCCCTTCGTCGCCGGCGCCGCGATCGCCTATTTTCTCAACCCTGCGGTCGATCGCTTGGTTGGCTGGGGCGTGCCGCGTGGTCTTGCCGCCGGGGTGGTGCTTTTGCTCTTCATCGCGGGCCTGGTGCTGCTCCTTATGCTGCTGGTGCCGCTCCTACAGGTCCAAGCGGTGGAGTTGGCGCGGCGCGCGCCGGCGCTCGTCGAGTTCGGACGCGCTCAGATCCAGCGCCTCACCGAATTCGCGCAGCAGACGCTGACGCCTGAGGATTTGGCGCGGGTGCGGGAAATGGCCGGCAGCTGGGCAGGAGCCGCCCTGGGCTGGGCGGCCCGGATCCTGCAGGAGGTCCTGACCAGCGGCATTGCGCTCGCAAACGTGCTGTCTCTCGTCTTCATCACGCCGATCGTGGCGTTCTTCCTGCTGCGCGATTGGGGCCGGCTGGTCACGCGCATCGATGGCTGGCTGCCGCGGCATCAAGCTGCGACCATCCGCGAGCAGGCCCGCCTCATCGACCGGACACTCGCCGGCTTCGTCCATGGCCAATTCCTGGTCGGCTTCATCCTCGCCGTCTACTACGGCATCGCCCTGACCATCGCCGGCGTCAATTTCGCGGTCATTATCGGCATCCTCATCGGGGTCCTGTCCTTCATTCCTTATCTCGGGGTGGCGTTGGGGCTGGTGCTGGCGCTCGGGTCGGGGCTGGCGCAATTCGGCTTGTCGCCGATTCTGCTGGTGATCTTGGGCATCTTTGCCGCGGGCCACGCCGTCGAGAGCAACTTTTTGTCGCCCAAGCTCGTCGGCAAGCGCGTCAATCTCCATCCGGTCTGGGTGATCTTCGCGCTCTTGGCCTTCGGCACGCTCTTCGGCGTCGTCGGCCTGCTGCTGGCGCTGCCGGCGGCGGCCGTGACGGGCGTGCTCGTGCGCTTTGCGCTCGGGCGCTACCTGGCGAGCCCGCTCTACGATCCCGACACGCGGCGGCCGGAAGGGCGCGGCTGAGCCGCGATGGCGCAGCTGCCGCTCGATCTCGGTCACCGCCCGGCGCTGGGCCGAACCGACTTCCTGGTGGCGCCGCCCAACGCGGCGGCGATCGCCTGGCTCGACCGGTGGCCAAGCTGGCCCAGTCCGGCGCTCATGCTCTATGGGCCGGCGGGCAGCGGCAAGACTCATCTTGCCCATGTCTTCGCCGCGCGATCCGGCGCCGCGCTGATCGATCCCGGGGCGCTCTCGATCGAGCGCGTGCCGGCACTCATCGCCGCGGCAGCGGCGGCGGCCGTCGACAATGCCGACAGCGTGCCAGAGGAGGCGCTGCTCCACCTCCACAATGTGCTGGGCGAGCGCGGCGGGCACCTCTTGGTCGTCGCGCGCGAGCCGCCGGCGCGCTGGCCGATCGGGCTCGCCGATCTGCGCTCGCGGCTCTTGGCGGCGCCGGCTGTGGCGCTGGCCGCTCCCGACGACGCGCTGCTCGGCGCGGTGCTGGTCAAGCTCTTCGCCGACCGCCAACTCGTCGTCAGCGAAGAGGTGATCGCCTATCTCCTGGTGCATCTCGAGCGCACCTTCGCCGCGGCCCGGCGGATCGTGGCGGCGCTCGACCGGGCCGCCCTCGCAGCCCGGCGCCGCGTCACCGTGCCGCTCGCCCGCGAAGTGCTCGCCGGCCGCCTCGGCGAGGACTGAAATCAGTTCGCTCCGGCTGCCAGTTCCTTGGGGGTGATGAGGGCGGCGAGCCGCGCGCTCCCGCGGTCGAGATGCGCCCAATCTCCCGCCACCTCGTAGGAGGCGAGCGCCGCCGTTGGAAAGCTCGCGGCGAGACGCTTCGGGAATGCTCCCGCATCGGACTCGGCGAGCAGTACCGCCAGCTCGTGCAGCCCCGGGTTGTGACCGACCAGGAGCACGCTCGCGGCGCGGACCGGAACCTCGCGCAGCCGCTGGAGCAGCGCCGGCGCCTCGGCGAGGTAGAGATCATCCTCATAGAGCACCTCGGGCAGGCGCGCCAAGGACGGCAGCACGAGCGCCAGAGTCTGCCTGGTTCGGAGCGCGCTCGAGCACAGCACCAATTGGGGCGCGAGCTTGCGCTCGGCCATCCAGGCGCCGATCGCCCGCGCCGCGCGCTGGCCTCGGTCCGACAGCGGCCGGGCGCGGTCGCCGCCGGGGTCGTCGGCCGCCGCCTTGGCGTGGCGCAGCAGATGGAGCGTCCTCATCGCCCCCCGCCGCCGGATCGCCCCGCCCAAGCCGCCTGAAATGACATGTTCATCCGGCCGTTATAGACTGGGACGGTGGGGCAGGGAATGGGAGTGACCGGCGTGGCCAAGGCACAGCGCGTAGAGGCGCGGATCGGCGAGAACTCGCCGGATCGCTTCATCAACCGCGAGCTGTCCTGGCTTGCCTTCAATGAGCGCGTGCTGGCCGAGGCCGACAATCCCCGCCACCCGCTGTTGGAGCGGCTGCGCTTCCTGTCGATTTCCGCGAACAATCTCGACGAGTTCTACATGGTTCGCGTCGCCGGCCTCAAAGGCCACGTGCTCGCCGGCATTACCACGCCGAGCCAGGACGGCCTCACTCCGGCGCAGCAGCTCGCCGCCATCAACGAGCGCAGCGGCAAGCTGATGCGCGACCAGCAGGTGACCTGGCGGGCGCTGCGCGCGGAGCTGGCCGAGGCCGGCCTGTCGGTGGTCGGGCCCGACGACCTCTCCGCCGAGGAAAGCGCCTGGGTGGCACAGCACTTCATGGCCGATGTCTTCCCTGTGCTGACGCCGCTCGCCATCGACCCGGCGCATCCCTTTCCCTTCATCGTCAGCCGCGGCCTCGGCCTGGCGCTGCAGCTCGCGCGCGGCAGCGACGACAACCGGATGCAGGCGCTGCTGCTGATCCCGAGTTCGATCGCTCGCTTCATCCGCCTGCCCGGCAAGGCCGTGCGCTTCCTGCCGCTCGAGGAGATGATCGGCCTGTTCCTCGACCATCTCTTCCCCGGCTTCTCCGTGATCGGCAAGGGCATGTTCCGCATCCTCCGGGACAGCGAGGTCGAGATCGAGGAAGAGGCCGAGGATCTGGTGCGGTTCTATGAGTCGGCGCTGAAGCGGCGCCGGCGCGGGCACGTCATCTGCCTCTGCGTCGAGGAGGGCATACCCGAGGATCTCCGGCGTTTCCTGATCGAGAAGCTCGACGCCTCGACCGGCGACGTCTTCCCGCTCGACCGGCTTTTGGGACTCTCCGACGCGGCGCAGCTCATCATCGACGAGCGGCCCGATCTGGTCTTCACCCCTTACAACCCGCGCTTCCCCGAGCGCATCCGCGACTTCGGCGGCGACTGCTTCGCCGCGATCGGCCACAAGGACATCATCGTCCACCATCCCTATGAAAGCTTCGACGTGGTGGTGCAGTTCGTGCTCCAGGCGGCGCGCGATCCCTCGGTGGTCGCGGTCAAGCAGACGCTCTATCGCACCAGCGACGACAGCCCGATCGTGCGCGCCCTCATCGAGGCGGCCGAGGCAGGCAAATCGGTCACCGCGCTCATCGAGCTTAAGGCGCGCTTCGACGAGGAAGCGAACATCCGTTGGGCGCGCGATTTGGAGCGCGCGGGCGTCCAGGTGGTCTATGGCTTTCTCGAGCTCAAGACTCATGCCAAGGTTTCGCTCATCGTGCGGCGCGAGGGCGGCGTGCTCCGCTCCTATGTCCATTTCGGTACCGGCAACTATCACCCCTATACCGCCAAGGTTTACACCGATTTGAGCTTTTTCACGTGCGATCCCGCGCTGTGCCGCGACGCGGCCCGGCTGTTCAACTACATGACCGGCTATGCGACCCCTGCCACGCTCGAAAAGATCGCGGTCGCCCCGGTCAATTTGCGCCAACGCCTTTACGAGCTCATCGAGGCCGAGATCGAGCACGCGCGCGCCGGGCGGCCGGCGCAGATCTGGGCGAAGATGAACTCGCTGGTCGATCCGGCGATGATCGATCTGCTTTATCGCGCCTCGCAGGAAGGCGTCGATATCGAGCTCATCGTGCGCGGCATCTGCTGCCTCAGGCCGGGCGTGCCGGGGCTGTCCGACACCATCCGCGTCAAGAGCATCATCGGCCGCTTCCTCGAGCACGGCCGCATCGTCTGCTTTGGCAACGGCGCGGCGCTGCCTTCGCCCGAAGCGCTCGTTTTCATTTCGTCGGCCGATTGGATGCCGCGCAACTTCGACTGGCGCGTCGAGGCGCTGGTGCCGATCGAGAACGAGACCGTCCATCGCCAGGTGCTCGAGGAGATCATGGTGATCTCGCTGCGCGACGAGGCGCAGACCTGGTGGCTCGACGGCGGCGGCGTCTATCGGCGGGCGAGCGTCGATCCTGACGCGTTCAGCGCCCATACCTATTTCATGACCAATCCCAGCCTGTCCGGACGCGGCAGCGCCTTGCACCGGACTCGCCCGGCGCCGCGCCTCGTCGCCGAGAGGGCCGAGCCCTGAGCACGGCGCGCCGCGCGGAACCGGTCGCCGAGGCGGTCCGCCAAGGCAGCGTTGCCATCGTCGATGTCGGCTCGAACTCGCTGCGGCTCGTCGTCTATGACGGCGTCCGCCGCGGCGCGCGCATGCTGTTCAACGAAAAGGTGCTGTGCGGCCTGGGCCGCGGCCTCGGCATCAACGGGGAGGGACGGCTCAATCCCGAGGGCATGGAGTTGGCGCGGGTCAATCTGCAGCGCTTCGTCGCGCTGTCCCGCGCCATCGGTGCCGCCCGCCTCGACGTGCTCGCGACCGCCGCCGTGCGCGACGCCGAGGACGGCAAGCCATTCGTCGAGGAGATCGAGCGCCGCTTCGCCATTCGCGTGCGCGTCCTGACCGGCCGGGAGGAGGGGCGGCTGTCGGCTCTGGGCGTGCTCTCGGGCATTCCCGACGCGGCCGGGATCGTCGGCGATCTCGGCGGCGGTAGCGTCGAGCTGGCGCCGATCGCCAAGGGCCAGGCGGGCGCCGCGGCGACCTTGCCGATCGGGCCGTTGCGGCTCGCCGATTTCGGCGACGACGAAAAGAAGATCAAGGACACCATCGACCGCCATCTCGCGACGGTGCCGTGGCTGGCGGCGGCGCCCGACGGCAGCTTCTACGCCGTCGGCGGGGCGTGGCGCGCGCTCGCCCGACTCCACATGGAGCAGAGCCGATATCCGCTCCACATCATCCAGCAATACACGCTGAGCCGGGGCGAGGCCGAGAAATACCTCGATCTGGTGGCGCGCCAGTCGCGCAAATCGCTCGAGAAGATCAGCACCGTCTCGCGCAAGCGCCTCGAGGTGGTGCCGCTCGCCGCGCGCATCCTCGCGCGCCTGCTGCGCCGCGTCGAGCCGAAGCAGCTGATCTTTTCCGCGGCAGGATTGCGCGAGGGGCACCTTTACAGCCTCATGGATGCGGCCGAGCAGCGCGCCGATCCGCTGATCGCCGCCTGCATCGAGGCGGCCCAGGCGAATCCGCGCTTCGGCGCGGTCGGCGAGGCGATCCATTCCTGGATGAACCCGCTCTTTCCCAAGGAGCCGCCGGCACGGCAGCGCTTGCGGCGCGCCGCGGCATTGCTCAGCGACATCGCCTGGGACGAACATCCGGACTACCGCGCCCAGCAGGCGCTTCGCCACGCGCTCTACATGCCCGTCACCGGCATCGGCCACGCCGAGCGCGCCTTTGTCGCACTGGCGCTGCATGTGCGCTACGGCGGCCGCGGCTCGGTCGACCTCGCCGCGCCGCTCGAACTGCTCGACGAGGATGCGCTGGCGGCGGCGCGGATCATCGGCTTGGCGCTGCGGCTGGGCTACACGCTGTCGGGCGGCGTGCCGGGACTGATCCAGGACCTCGGGATCGCACTCGGCGACGGCGCCGTGGTGCTGACCCTGCCGCCCGGCGGCGGCCGCTTCGGCGAGAGCGTGCAGCGCCGGCTCGACGCGCTCGGCCGGGCGCTCGGCCGGCGGACCGAGGTGCGCGGCATCTGAGCCTACTGCGCCGCCTCGGCGGGCGGGCTGGTCCGCACCAGCCTGATGCGTTTGCCGGCAGCGGTGAGCGCCAGCCTGCCGTGCTTCAGATCGAGCGCGTCGCGGCCGAAGATCTCCAGGCGCCAGCCGTGCAGCGCCCGGACACCGGCGTGGTCGTCGGCGGCGATGAGCTCGAGATCCTCGGCATCGGCGACCAGCTTTTGCGCTACGCCGTGCTCCTCGCAGCGCAGCTTCAACAGGACTCGGAGCAGGTCGATGAGCGGACCGAGCCCGGCCGGCGATTCGCGGCGCGGCGACGGTTCGGGATACTCGCTTTCGGGGGTTTCGAGCACCCGCGCGACCACCGAAAGAATCTCGGCGCCGAGCTTGCCTTCGGCGAAACTCTTGCCGAGGCCGCGCGTCCGCACCAGATCGGTCACCGCATGCGGCGCATGCGCCGCGATCTCCAACAGCGACTCGTCGCGCAGCACGCGGTTGCGCGGCAGATTGCGCTGCTGCGCCGCCTGCTCGCGCCAGGCCGAGAGCGCCTGCACCATGGCGAGGAGCCGGCGGTTGCCGGTGCGCAGCCGGAGCCGGCGCCACGCCTCGGCCGGATCGAGCCGGTACGTGGCGGGGTCGGTGAGCACCGCCATCTCCTCCGCGAGCCAAGAGGAACGCTCGCTCTTTTCGAGGCGGGCGGCGAGCTTCTCATAGACCACGCGCAAGGGCACGACATCGGCCAGCGCATAGGTGAGCTGGCGGTCGGTCAGCGGGCGCTGCGCCCAGTCGGTGAAGCGCGAGGATTTGTCGATGTGGGCGCCGGCCAGCCGGCTCGCCAGGGTCTCGTAGCTCACCGCCTCGCCGAAGCCGCAGACCATCGCCGCAACCTGGGTGTCGAAGATCGGCGTCGGCACCGCGCCGGCGAGATTGAAGAAGATCTCGATGTCCTGGCGCGCGGCATGGAAGACCTTGAGGACCGTGGCCTCGGCCATGAGGGCATAGAGCGGCCGCAAATCGATGCCCGGCGCCAAGGGGTCGATGGCGGCAGCCTCGTCGGGGCCGGCGACCTGCACCAGGCAGAGCTGCGGCCAATAGGTCTTGTCGCGCATGAACTCGGTATCCACGGCGACGAAGCCGCCTTGGGTTTGGCGCTGGCAGAAGGCGGCGAGAGCTTCGCTGTCGGCGATGGGCGTCATGGGGCTGATATCGAAATGGCGCTTCTGCTATACACCGAAAGCCCGGCGGCCAGAAGAGCGCGGACGGAGCCCGGACGCGCTTGACAACGGCCGGATTCCGTGGGCTCTTCCCGGCTTCTCCGGGCGACCGCGACATGGATCCTCGCCGATGCATGCTTACCGGACTCATACCTGCGGCGCCCTGCGCCGGTCCGATGCCGCCGCCCAAGCGCGCCTCTCGGGCTGGGTGCACCGCAAGCGCGATCATGGCCAGCTCCTCTTCATCGACCTGCGCGATCATTACGGGCTAACGCAATGCGTCATCGACATCGCGAGCCCGCTGTTCGCGGCGGCGGATTCGCTCCGGCTCGAAAGCGTCGTCACCGTCACCGGCACGGTGGTCGAGCGCTCGGCCGAAACCGTCAATCCCAAGCTCGCGACCGGCGAGATCGAGCTGCAGATCGCCGATCTCGCGGTCATCTCCGAGGCGGAGCCGCTGCCCTTCCCGGTCAACACCGAGGCGGACTATCCCGAGGAGATGCGGCTCAAATACCGCTTCCTCGATCTGCGGCGCGAGACCGTGCACCACAACATCATGCTGCGCTCGGCGGTCATCGCCTCGATTCGCCGGCGCATGATCGAGCAGGGCTTCCTCGAGATCCAGACGCCGATTCTGACGGCGAGCTCGCCCGAAGGCGCGCGTGACTATCTGGTGCCGAGCCGACTCCATCCCGGCACCTTCTACGCGCTGCCCCAGGCGCCGCAGCAATTCAAGCAGCTGCTGATGGTGGCGGGCTTCGACCGCTATTTCCAGATCGCGCCGTGCTTCCGCGACGAGGCGAGCCGCGCCGACCGGTCGCCCGGCGAGTTCTATCAGCTCGATTTCGAGATGTCCTTCGTGACCCAAGAGGACGTCTTCGCCGCAATCGAGCCGGTTCTCGGCGGGGTCTTCGCGGAGTTCGGGCAAGGGCGCGCGGTGACGACACCGCCCTTCCCGCGAATTCCCTATGCCGAGGCAATGCGCGCTTACGGCACCGACAAGCCCGATCTGCGCAACCCGATCGCGATGGCGGATGCGACGGCGAGCTTCCGCGGCTCGGGCTTCAAGGTCTTTGCCGGCCAGATCGAAAGCGATCCGCGAATCGAGGGG
>DATNIY010000090.1:0-7251 GCA_035604195.1 Allostellaceae bacterium | reverse complement strand
AGGCTCGCGCCTTGGATGCCGCGAGCTTGCTGCGTCCGTGACAGTTTTGAAGACCGGAAATTCGGACGGCTAGGTATTCAGGAATGTGGCTGACGTCTCGCGATTTCGCGGGGTGCTCGCAACGCAAGGAGGAGGACGCATATGTCTCTCGGTACGATCCTGATCATCATCCTCATCGTCATCCTGCTGGGCGGTGGCGGAGGCTATTATTACGGCGGCGGCTACCCGCACGCGTTCGGCGGCGGCCTCGGCCTCGTGCTCGTCGTGCTCCTGATCCTTTGGGCGATGGGTCTCTTCCGAGGGGTGGGCTAGGTCATGGGGCGCTTCACCATGAACGGGCTGACGATTGCCGGAGTGGCTTTGGTTCTTCTTGGGCTGGTCGGGTTCGCGATCCCGATATTCACGACCCAGCAGACCAAGGAAGTGGCCAGGGTCGGCGATCTGAAACTTCAGAGCACGGAAAGCACGTCGCATGTCATCCCGCCGATTGTTAGCGGAGGTGCTTTGGTTCTCGGCGTCGTATTGGTCGGGGCGGGCCTCTATCAGAAGCGCTAAGGCGAGCGCCCGACGCGTTGAGCTGGCCCGCGCGAAACCGTTCGGTCGACCGGCAACACCGCGCCGCGCCCGCTCTTGACCTTGAATCGCGATATGCCGCGTGGCGTGGCGCTCGACGGATTGTCGTGAAGAGCGCGCTGGCGGTGGAGGCAGTCTCGAGCGAACTCGTCTCCAGGTCAAATTCCCTGGTAACAGGGAGTTTTACAGGGAATTTCGCGCCTCGGGAGCCATCCTGCGCCGATCAAACCGCGAGGAAGTGCCTGCGAACCGGCTCCTTCTCGACATTCGGAAGTTTCCCGGTGCAAAACAGAGCAGGGAATTCTCGAACAGGTATCAGGGAATTATCTGGGGGGTGATCAGGGAATTCTTTGCCGGTAGCAGGGAGCCAGCTTCTAGTCGATGAGTCCTGAATGATACGCCGACAAACCTTCCGCGCTTGCCGATCACCCCTTCCCTCTCTTTTTGAGCCTCACCCCCCGCCCTCCGCCGTTCTCGGGGATGAACATGACGCCGGCTTTGTCGAAAGCCTTACCAATCGCGTCCGCAGTAGAGGCTCGGGGTTTGCTCGCCCCATCTTCCAATCGAGCAATAGTGCGCTCAGTGGTTTTTGCGGCGGCAGCGAGGTCACCACGGCTCCAGTTAAGGAGCCCACGCGCTGCCCGCAACTGCTTTGGATGAATGTCATCTTCCATGATAGTTTTTGCTAAGAGCTTGCGTCATGAAAGATGACATGAGACAACGTTTTTAGCAAAGCGGCCGAGGCTGTACGCTCTGAGCTCGTGTGCGGCAGCTGCTGGCCCCGGCAATCAATCCTCACTCCTGGCGCACTGCGCCGGCGGCATGAGCCGATGGCGAATCGCGCCCGATACGACAGCCTGCGGAGGACGATCCGTGGAATGCCAAGAGATTCTCGAGCTGATGAGCGACCTGAAAGGCGGGCAAGCACGCCTTGCGGCGGTTTGCCGGAGTCCGCTTTGGATCCATATCCGGCCCTTGCTCGCCGCGGTCGGCACTTCCGAGAAGTGCCATTCTCAGACGTCGCATTTGGTCGTACGCGATCCACGATTTAATTGGCCGGGTTCTGGTCACCCTATTCTGAGCAGCACCGAAAGATTGGATCCGGGCGCCTAACTTCGTCGCGCTCTCCATGACTATCATGTCACTTTCAATTCGCGCTTTCCGCCCCCTGAATGAGGCGATTGCGACCGCCGCCGCCATAGAGTTGCCGCTCTGATGTGCGCCAATACGCCGGGGCGGCCCGTCGAGCCCAGGCGATGCCGGAGATAACTCATGTTCAGCAAACTTCACGCTCGGCGTCCTTCCCATAAATTCGCGATCGTGCTGGTTCGCTTGATCGCGGCATTGCCGGCGGCGTGCGCTCTCGTCGCGTTGCCGGTGCTGGCGCAGGAAGCGCCGGTACCGCGGGAAAAGAGCCCGCCGGGTGACATTCCCGACAATCAGGTCTTCGTCACCTATCGCTCGCCGCTCGGATTTTCGCTGAAGATCCCCGAGGGTTGGGCCCGAAAGGAGGACCCGTCCGGCGTGTCCTTCGAGGACAAATACGGCCGCATCGCCGTCAAGATATCGCCGACGGCATCCGCTCCGACGGCGGCGAGCGTCAAGGCCTCCGATGCGCCCGCTCTGGTGAAGTCGGGACACGCGGTGACGATCGTCTCGGTCAAGGACCTGAAGCTGCCCTCGGGATCCGCGGTTCGGATCGCCTTCACATCGAACTCCGAGCCGAACCCCGTCACGGCCAAGCGGATTCGCTTGGAGAGCGAGCGCTATCTGATCGCGCGCGACGGCAAGCTCGCCTCGCTCACACTCTCGGCGCCCGCCGGGGCGGATAACGCCGACCAGTGGACGCTGATGGCCGAGTCCTTCCGGTGGAATTGACGGGCGTGTCGATCCTGGAGGCGGAGGATCTCTTCAAGTTCTATCACCCCGGCGACGCGGAGGTGCGCGCGCTTCGGGGCGTGAGTCTGAGGGTGGCGGCGGGCGAGACGGTGGCGCTGCTCGGGCCTTCCGGCAGCGGCAAGTCGACCCTGCTCGCCTGTCTCGCCGGCCTCGCCGAGCCCGACGCCGGAATGGTCACGGTCGCGGGCCGCCGGATGACGCGCCGGCCCGAGAGCGAGCGCGCGGCGATCCGCGCCCGGTCGATCGGCTTCCTCGCGCAGTCTGAGAACCTGTTCGGCCACATGAACCTGGCGGAGAACATCCGGCTTCGGATGGAGCTGCTGGGACGGCGCGATCCCGGCCGGATCGATCATCTCCTCGATCGCCTGGGATTGCGCCGCCAGACGGGGGCGCTGCCGGCGAGTTTGTCGGGCGGCGAGCTTGCCCGCGCCGCGCTCGCGGTGGCGCTCGCCCTCGATCCGCCGCTGCTGCTCGCCGACGAGCCGACCGCGGAGGTGGACGCCGAGACCGAGCGCGTGATGCTCGACCTCTTGGAGGCGAGGCGCGCCGCCGGCGGCGCCGCCTTGATCGCGACGCACAGCGCGGCGCTGAGCGCGGCGGCGACGCGCGTGCTGCGCATCTCTGACGGCCTCGTCTCGCCGCAGGTGGCGCCGAGACCGGTGGCCGTGGCGGCGGCGCCCGAGCGCGCGCGGCCGCGAGCACCGGACCGGCGCGCGAGGTCGGTGGCGCTCATCCGGATGGATCAGGTCTCGCGGCGATACGGCTCCGGCGCCGGCGCGGTTCGGGCCGTGTCGGGCGCGAGCGCCAGCCTATGGGCGGGTGATCGCATCGCCATCATGGGCCCCTCGGGAAGCGGCAAGACGACGCTGCTCAGCCTGATGGCGGGCATGGAAGCGCCGAGCTCGGGCACGGTGTCCTGGCCGGGGCTCGGCGATCGCGAGAGGCTGCGTCCGGCCCAGATCGGTTTCGTCTTCCAGATGCCCTCGCTCCTGCCAGCGCTCACGGCGCTGGAGAACGTCCGCGTCGCGCTCGAGATCGCCGACGGTCCGCGCGACGCGATGAGCCCGGAAGAGGCACTGGCGCTGCTCTCTCTCGGCGAACTCGCTGACAAGCTGCCGGATCAGCTCTCGGGCGGCCAGATGCAGCTCGTCGCCTGCGCACGCGCGCTGGTGATGCGCCCGCGGGTCATCCTCGCGGACGAGCCGACGGGACAGCTCGACCAGGCGACCGGCCAGCGGCTCTTCGATGCGCTTCTCTCGGCGCTCGCCGGCACCGAAGCCGCCCTCGCGGTCGCGACCCACGATCCCGCAGTGGCGCGCCGACTGGATCGGCAATGGCGCATGGAGGCCGGCCTGCTGGTCGACGATCTCGCGGCGGGCGACGCCGCATGATGTGGCTCTGGCTCAAGGGCGTGATCGCGCGCCGCTCGCGCCGGCTCCTGCTGGCGGCGGCGGGCATCGCGGCGGCGGCGACGCTGATCTCGACCATCGGGATCTTCGCCGGCTCGAGCGCCGAGACCATGACGCGGCGCGCGCTCGCCAATATACCCGTGGACTGGCAGATCGCAGTGCAGGCGGGCGTCGATCCCGACCGGCTCCGCGCTCCGCTCGAGGCGGCGGCGCCGCTCACCGCCGCGCGGACGGTCGGCTATGCCGACGCCGGTGGGTTCGAGGCCACGACCGGCGGCACCACGCAGACCACGGGCACCGGCGAAATCCTCGGCTTGAGCCCCGACTACGCGCGGACCTTCCCGGGCCAGCTCCGGCTCCTCATGGGCCGGCTCGAGGGCGTGCTCGCGGCGCAGCAGACCGCCGCCAACCTGCACGTTACGGTGGGCGACACGGTATCGATCCTGCGGGACCAAGACCGGCGCGTCGACGTCCAGATCGACGGCATCGTCGACCTGCCGAACGCCGACGCGATGTTTCAGGTCATCGGCCCCGCGAAGGGCGTTGCGCCCACCGCGCCGCCCGACAACGTCCTGCTGCTGCCGATGGAGCTATGGTCCAAGATCGTCGGCGCCGAAGTCCAAAGACAGGGCTCGGGCGCCCGCTTCGAGATCCACGTGTCGCTCGATCATGCCCGATTTCCCGCCGACCCCGAGGCGGCCTATGTGGAGGCCGGGAGGCGCGCCAGGAGCTTCGAGGCCCGCGCGGCGGGAGCCGCCGTGGTCGGCGACAACGTTTCCGCGCGCCTCGGGGCGGTTCGCGAGGACGCGCTTTATGCGCGCGTCCTGCTGCTTTTCCTGGGCCTGCCCGGCATCGCGCTCGGCGTGCTGCTGACCCTCGCGGTGCTGGCTGCCGGCGCCGACAGGCGGCGGCGGGAGCAGGCGCTGCTGCGCTTGCGCGGCGCCACGGCGGCGCAAGTGCTGGGCTTCGTCTGCATCGAGGCGGGCCTCGCGGGCCTGGCGAGCGGGCTCGGCGCCTTGGCGGCGAGCGCCTTCCTCGCCGCCGCCGTCCTGCGCGTCGATTTCCTGTCGGGCCGCACGCTGACCTGGCTCGCGATCGGCTTCACGGGCGCGCTCGCGCTGGCGCTCGCGGCGATGCTGTCGCCCGCCTGGGCCCACTTGCGCGGGCGCACGGTCGCCGCCGATCGCGCTCAGCTGACGCCAGCGGACGCGCCGCTGTGGCGGCGCGCCGGGCTCGATCTCGTGCTGCTCGCCCTCGCCGCGGTGGTGTTCTGGCGGACGGCCAGCACCGGCTACCAGATCGTGCTCGCGCCCGAGGGTGTCGCCGGCACCGCCGTCGACTATTCCGCCTTCCTGGCGCCGCTGCTGTTCTGGACGGGCGCGGCGCTGCTCACCGTGCGGGTCGGCGCCGCGGTGCTGGCGCGCGGGAGCGCGGCGCTGAGCTCAGCGCTCGCGCCGATCGCCGGCCGGCTCTCGCCCACCGTCGCGGCCTCGCTCGCGCGCCAGCGCCGCCGCATTGCGCGCGGCATCGCGCTCGCGGCGCTGGCGTTCTCCTTCGCGATCTCGACGGCGATCTTCGACACGACCTACAACGCGCAGCTCGCCGTCGACGCGCAATTGACGAACGGCGCTGACGTCACGCTGACCGGAACCTCCGGCGCGCCCGCGGGCGACCAGATCGAGAAGATCGCCGCCCAGCCGGGCGTGCTCGCGGCCGAGCCGATGCAGCATCGTTACGCCTATGTCGGGAACGACCTCCAGGACCTCTATGGCATCGATCCCCCACGCATCGGCCGTGCGACCAAGATCGCCGATGCCTATTTCGCCAATCGCGATGCGCGCGCGACGCTCGACGCTCTCGCGCGGACACCCGACGGCGTCCTGGTTTCGCAGGAGACGGTCGACGATTTCCGGCTCTCGCCCGGAGACCTCGTCAATCTGCGCCTGCAGAACGCGGCGGATCATCAGTATCACGTCGTGCCGTTCCACTTCATCGGCGTGGTGACGGAGTTCCCAACCGCGCCGCGGGATTCGTTCCTGGTCGCCAATGCGAGCTACATCGCGGCCCAAACCGGGAGCGCCGCCGCCGAGATCGTCCTCGTGAAGGCGGGCGAGGATCCGGCGCGGCTCGCCGTGGCGCTCGCCGCAGCTCTGGGTCCGGACTCCGCGCTGAAGATCACCGATCTCGCCCATGCCGCGCGGCTCATCGGGTCGAGCCTGACGGCGGTCGACCTCCGCGCCCTCACCTCGATCGAGCTCGCTTTCGCGATCGTGCTCGCGGCCGCGGCGACCGGCCTCGTGCTGTCGCTGGGATTCACGGAGCGGCGCCGCGCGATGACGATCCTGTCGGCGCTCGGCGCGCGGAGCGCGGAAGTCGGCGCCTTTCTTTGGGGCGAGGCACTGCTCCTGCTGCTGGGCGGAGCGCTCTTCGGGGCGGTCATGGGCTGGGCGGTGGCGGAACTGCTGGTCGCGCTGCTGACGGGCGTGTTCGACCCGCCGCCCGACGCCCTCTCGATACCCTGGAGCTATCTGGCGATTCTCGCTTGCACCTGCTTGCTCGCGACCATCGCCGCGGTCTCGGCCGCCCGCCGCGGCGCCGGCCGCGATCAGGGCGCCATCGTGCGGGGATCGGAGTAGCGCGTCTCTTTGTTCCCTCCCATGAATGTCTTGTTGGGGGTCAGACTGCGCTAAGCGAGAGCGCGAGAGGCGTGGCCGCTTTACCCCCAACTGCGGAAACATCTGGACGGCACCGGTACCGCCGTTGAGTGCCAAAACTCGACATATCCAAGCGCACGGATGGCTGCTAGGGCTCATAGCGCCGAATTTGACCGGGAACGCTTGCTCCGCGCCGCGCGGACTGTGCAGCTGTCGGGTATCTCCCCGTGAGCCAAGCAAAGCCATGCTACGTGGTGTGGAGCGTGCAGCGCCCCGAGTCACGTCGATCCGTCGACGAACGTCGTGGGCGTTGAGAGAAGGTTCCACACGATGGTGAGCAGCTCGTCAAGGTCGCAGGGCTTGTCGATTACCGCGGTTGCGCCGAGCTTGGAGGCCATGGCGAGAAAGTCGATAGCTGTGGTGCGGCCGCCGCCGGACATCACGACGACCTTCGCGGCCGGATTCATGCGTTTAATGCCCGTGAGCACCGCGAGGCCTGTCTCGTGGGGCATGATGACATCTGTGATCACCAGATCCGGGCGGAGTTCGGGATAAGCGGCGAGCGCTTGCCGGCCGTCGCCTGCGCTCACGACCTGGTAGCCTTCGGCCTCAAGCACCATTCCCAGCGCGTCCCGGACTGCGGGGTCGTCATCCACGAGTAGGATAATCGCGTTCCTTGCGCCCGCAGTACGCAGGATGGAATTCGAATCACACAT
>DATNIY010000089.1:0-5963 GCA_035604195.1 Allostellaceae bacterium | reverse complement strand
GAGCGCGAGGCCACTTTGAGGACGGTGGCCATGGGAGGCGAGATGTTCTGCTGCCGCGCCATGATATCGAGGGTGATGCTCTTCTTGGAGAATTTGCGGATGGAGATCGACGGTCCGTCGATGGCGAGCGGCGGGGGGATGATGTTGACGCGGCTGCCGTCCTGGAGGCGGGCATCGACCAGCGGCGTCGATTCGTCGATGCGGCGGCCGACCAGCGTGACGATGCGGGTCGCGATGCTCATGACATGGGCATTGTCGCGGAAGGTCACGTCGGTCAGCTCGAGCTTGCCGCGCCGTTCGATATAGACCTGCTTCGGCCCGTTCACCATGATGTCGGTGATCGTGTCGTCGCCGAGCAGGGGCTCCAAGGGCCCGAGCCCGAGCATGTCGTCGAGCAGCACGGTGACGAGATGCCGCTGCTCCGCCTGGTTCAGCTGAATGTGCTGCTCGACCAGGATTTCGCTCACCACCGCGCCGAGCTGGCGCGACAGCTCCTCGCGGCTGAGCTTCGCCGCGACCTCGGTGTCGATGCGCTCCATCACCGACGAATAGATGCGCGGAATCGCTTCCTCGATATTGGCCCGGCTCGCGATCGTCGCGGTCGGGCGAGGCGGCATCGCCTCGGCGAACGGCACCTCGTGGCCGTTGGTCTCGAGCGGGGGCTCGAGGGACGAATCGCTTGGGACGCGAGGCGCGGGTTCCGGCGGAGCGATTACGGGCTCAGCGATGATGGGTTCCGGCGCTGGCCGGTCGCGCCGAGAATTGAGCGCGGTGACGCGCGCCCGTACGAACTCCTCGCCATCCCGCCGCGTGAAGGCCATGGTGTCAGCCGAGCCACTTCCGGAGGCCGGTGCGCGCCTTCTTCTCCTCGCCGCCGACGAGCCGCGCGGCGAGGCGGCGCATTTCCGCCGCGGGTTTGCTGCCGCTGGCCGACGCGGGAAGCGCCTTGGCCGCATGCGCCATCGCCTTCGCCGCCTTGGCATCGAATGGCACCGCGAAATCGAGCGCCGTGCCGAGGCCGCGCTCGAACTCCGCCCGGCCGATCTCGCCGCGATGCTGCGCGCCGATCTGGCTGCCGATGAAGATCGGCGTCGAGCGGCAGCCGAGCGCCTTGGAGAGATCGGCAAGCCGCAGCGCATCGCGCAACGCGGTCAGCGACAGGTCGGTCGCGATCACCGCGGATTCGGCCGCGCCGAGGACCTGGCGGCTGGCGCCATCGAGCGAGCGCGGGATGTCCACGACCAGACACTCGTAATCCTGGCCGAGCGCGGTCAGAACCGCGGTCGCCGCCGCCGGATCGAAGCGCAGCATGTCCTCGAGCGGCTCCTCCGCCGAGAGGATGGGAAGTTCGTCGCTCGCCTTCACCATCGCCGAGGCGAGCAGCAGCCCGTCCGTCCGCTCCGGGCGCTCGAGCGCCTGCCGCAAGCCGCGGCCGGGCTCGAGATCGAGCGTCAGCGCGAGATTGCCGAAATGCAGGTCGAGGTCGATGACCGCGGTCTTGAGGTGGTGCTCGTGCGCGAGGATCCAGGCGGTCCCGAGCGCGAGCGTCGTCGTGCCGACGCCGCCGCGCGTGCCGAGAAACGCGAAGATGCGGCTGCGGCTCTTGACTTCGGACCCGACCTCATCGCTGAGCGCGCGCCGGAAGGCCTCGCACAAGAGCTCGCTCGAGACCGGCTTGACCAGATAGTCGGCGACGCCTTCGGCCGCGAGCTGGCGGAACAAGGCGACGTCGTTGACGGTGCCGATGGCAATGACGCGCGTCGCACCGCCGCAGCGTGTGATGACCTGCGAGACCGCGGTCGCCGGATCGGCGGCATCGGCGAGATCGACCAGCACCAGGCGCGGCGGCTTGGCGCGATCGATGGCGTTGACCGCGGCGGCGATGCCGCCGGGACGCAGCACCACATCGGCCCAGCCGAGCTGAGCCGCGGCGCGGCTTGCCGCTTCGCGCGTCACTTCATCCGCAACGCATGCCAGGAGCCGAATCGAATCCCGGGAGTCGGCGAGGATCTTGGCTGCTTCGGCCATCGCTGTGTCGCTCCTCTTACTGGCCGCTCGACGTGCCGGCACTGCCGGAAGACGTGCCGCCGCCGCCGCCGCCGCCGCCCGAGGACCCGCCGCCGCCGCCGCCGCCGGGTCCGCCGGTGCCCGACGCCGGCAACGCTTTCACCGCGCCGGTGCGATAGCGCTCGATGGCGCCGAGCGTGGGATCGGCCGAGAAGGGTCCGAACGGACGGCCGACGACGAGATCGTGTGGATCATCCATCATCAGGCCAAGATTGACCGTGTTGGCGCAGCCGAAATTGGTGGCCGGAAGGTTCTCGTGGTCGCCGATCGGATCGCCCGACCAGTCCGGACAAGTCGGCGCCTTCACGACATAGCGGTTGAGCACGAGAAGCAGATGGTTTGCCGTGACGCCCGGGGGCGGGGCCTCGACCCGCTCCGCGCCGACCCCGCGCTGCACGAGCAGGTTGACGATGCGGTTGACGCGCGCCGCGGCCAACGGGTCGCTCGTTGCCGAGGCCAAGTAGACATGCTCCTGCGGCCGCACCGCCGTCTTGTCGAGAAAGGCGTTGAGCTTGGCGGTCTCGGCCGCCGACAAGGCGGAACTGCCGGGTGCAAAGGCGGCATCGAATTGGAGCTGCTGACGCTCGACGTGCAGCTCCTTGGGCTCCCCCGCCGCGGGAGGCGGGGTCGCCGGCATCTCGCAGCCGGCGAGCGCGAGAGCCGCCGTGAAGAGGAGGGGCGCGAAGGAACGGTCGGTCATCTCTGGCTCACTCCAAATCGAAGCCGACGGGGCCGATGAGGGTCGTACGATCCGCCGATGCCGCGGCTCCGGCGCCGGGCGGATGCGGCTGGTATTCGTTGCCGTGAACAATGAGCTGGACGTCCGTCGACGGCGTGTAGCCCTGCGTCGGCGCCAGCGCCGCGGTGGCGGTGGGGATGGGATGGACGATGTAGGGCGTGACGATGATCACGAGCTCGTCCTCGCCGCGCTGGAACGCCTCGGAGCGGAACAACTGGCCGAGAATCGGCAGATCGCCCAATCCGGGGAATTTGTTGATGTCCTGCGTCACGCTGTTCTGCAGCAGGCCGGCGATGGCGAAGGTCTGGCCGCTCGCCAACTCGACCGTGGTTTCGGCGCGGCGGGTGGTGAGCGAGGGGACCTGGCTGCCGTCGATGACGATGGAGCCCTGGGTCGAAAGCTGGCTCACCTCGGGCGCGACGTGCAAGCCAATATGGTTGTCGGCGGCGATAGTGGCGACGAAGGTCAAGCTGACGCCGAACTGCTTCCAGTCGATGCCGACCAGCCCCTGGCCTGCGGGCACCGGCACCGGAAACTCGCCGCCGGCCAGGAATTTCGCCGGCTCGCCCGAGAGCGCCGTGAGGTTCGGCTCGGCGAGGATGGTGATGAGGCCGTGGTTGTCGAGCGCGTCGATGAGCGTGTTGACGCTGAAGCTGTTCTGTTTGAAGCCCGCGAACAGGTTGTTGTTGGTCGCCGCGCCGATCAGCGAGGTGTTCTGCGTGTTGAAGCCGATCGAGCTGCTGCCGGGGATCAAGGGGAAGACCGTGCTCGTGGTCGAGCCCGTCGCTTGCGAGATGAGCGTAGCGCCGGAGGTGACGAGACCGAAGGCGAAGATGCCGTTGTTGAAGACGTTCTGCCAGTTGATGCCGAACTGCTTCAGGATGTTGCGGTTCATCTCGGCGACGCGGACCCTCAGGTTGATCTGCGTCGGCGCGTCGATCTTCATCTTGTTGATGAGCTGCTTCGGGTCGTGGACGAAGCGCGCGGCGATCCGCTTGATGTCGTCGCCGTCGGTGTTCGAATAAACGGTCCCCGACAGCACGATCGAATCATCGACCGAATCCACCGCCACGGCGCTGCGCGGCACGAGGTCGTGAATCGCTTGCTGGACCTGCGCCACGTCGTAATGCACCACCACGTTCTCGTTGAGCAGCACTTCGTCATGCTCGCCGACGGCGTAGAGCGTGGTCTGGCCGCTCGCCTTGCCGAAGATGTAGATCAGCATCGGCGACTTGACCTCGACATCGGCGATCGCGGGGTCGGCGATGAAGACGCTGGTGGCGGGCCTCTGCAGCTTGACCAAGCGGCCCTTGCCGGCCGAGAGATCGATCGATGAATTGGCCATGGGCACGAGATCGCTGGCCGCCCGCGACGCGACCGGCGCCAGCGCCGGGGCCGCGAAGCCAAAAAGGGCGACGGCGATTGCCGGCAAGATTCGGGTCATAAGGTGTTTCATTTGCCGCTCCGCGCGAAATCGATCTCTTGGACTTTGTCGCCATGGGAGACGCTGACCTTGAAGCCGCCGCCCTCCGATTGCCCCGGCGGCGGCACGAGATGGGTTGCGTCGCTGTCCCAGGTGTGGCTGAAGCGCTGCGAGTCCTCGATGCCGGCGTCGTCGGTCGGGGTGGCGAGGCTCCGCAGGCTCAGGGAGAGCTGGCCGAGCTCGCTGGAGACGGCGATGGTCTCGGCCTGCTTCGGCGTGACTTCGAGGGTCGCGGTCTTGGCGACGACGATCTCCTTGCTCTGATCGTCGGCGCGCTGATCGACCGCGAGGACGCGCATGTTGGTCAGCAGCGTCTCGCTGGCGCGATGCTGAACCTTGCCGTCGGAGGCGCCGGGAACCGCGAGCGTCAGCAGGAGATCGACGCGATCGCCGGGAAAGACGAAGCCCGCGATGCCCGAGGATACCGTCACGGAGACGGTGATGGCGCGATAACCCGGCGTCAGCACGGCGGCCATGAAGCCGCGGTCGCCGGGCCGAACGACGCGGCGCTCGGTGACCGGCTCGCCATCGCTCAGACCGGAGCGGACGATGGCGCCAATGTAATCCTCAACCTTGCTCTTGTTGTCGGTGATGTAGTCGGCGGCGATGTCGCCTTCCGGCCAGATCTGCCAGCGCACGTTCTCCGGCCGGACGAACTGGCCCGCGGGCAGGTTTCCGCGCGCGACCAACACCTGGGTCAGATGCTGGGCGGGCGGCGGCGCGGCCTCGGCGACGGGCTTCGAGCGCAGCCAGGTGCGGTCGACATAGATGCTCGCCACCGCGACGCAGAGGGCGATGAGGACGAAAAGAAGGCGACGGTACGGCATGGCAACTGCTTTCGATCACGGTGAAGCGCCGGCGGGACAAGCTGCCGGGCGCCGCGGGGGATTTGATAATCCTTGGCAGAGCGAAGGCCGCGATGGATCGAGTCGCGGGAGAAGAGCCGGGGCTAGGCGTCCACTACGGTCGGCCGCGCGTGCGGCCGAAAATGTTCCGGGCGAACCCCGATCGATGCCGGTAAAAGGCATGCGTCTCTCCAAGATCCCCCGCACCGATCCAAACTGCGGCCGCTCCTCGGCCGCTCACTCAAAGCAAAAGCCGCCGGCCTCGATCGAGTCGGGGCACGGCGGCTCTCGTCAGACGAAAACGTACCAGGTCGCGGCTTAGAGGGCGCCGGCGACGGTGTTGAAAGTCGTATTGAGCCTCGTGCCGACGGTCGTCACGGCCGTGATAATTGCCACGGCGATGAGCGCGGCGATGAGACCGTATTCAATCGCGGTCGCGCCGGACTCGTCGGTCAGCAACTCCACAAATTTGCGCATTGTCCTGCATCTCCTCAGGTCGGTTGGCCAACGCGGCGATCTTGAGCGTCAATTGCTAAGGGCGAGTAAATTTTGCAGTAGAGATCCAGTTCATCACAATGAAAGCGCCCCTCATTTACTAAGAAATCGGTCGATGTTTTCCTTAATATTACCGACAAAACTTCCGAAAGTTTTAGATAAAAGCCGAATTTTGGGCAACGACTGCGGGCGGCTCGAACATGCCCTTTGAAATCTGGATTTTTCTAAAAAATGCAAATGCAAACGGCGCGTAAGAGCGCGTAAGAGGCGGCGCAGGCGGCGCGGTCGAGCGACTTTCCCGGCGCTGCGCCGCGGCGCGACGCGGGCGCAGGCG
>DATNIY010000088.1:0-5056 GCA_035604195.1 Allostellaceae bacterium | reverse complement strand
CCCGACGGCCAGATCGAGGCGGTGCGGCTGCCGCAGGCGCGCTTCGTCGTGGGCGTACAGTGGCACCCGGAATACCGGCTCGGCGATGACCCGTTCTCGCGCGCGCTCTTCGCCGCCTTCGGCGCCGCCTGCCGCGCCCATGCCGCCCGCCGCGGCGGATGACGGAACCCGATTTCCACTCGCTTGCCGCGGCCGATGATTTCTTCACCGTGGCGATGCCGGATGGCGCACTGCTGCCGATCTATGAGCTCGCCGGTCCCGAAGGCGCGCCGGCGCTGCTCTTTGGCCATGCCAATGGCCTCGCCGCCGGTTCCTACGAGCCGTGGCTGCGCCTGCTGGCGCGGCGGATTCGGGTCTTCGCCTTCGATGCGCGCGGCCATGGCAGCTCGCGCTGGCCGGAGGGCGCGCTCGAAGAGGTCTTCGCCGATGACCGCATGGCCGAAGATCTGTTGCCGCTAACCCGCGCGGTGGCCGAGCGGATCGCAGGCGTGCCGCTCGCCTATGCCGGCCACTCGCTCGGCGCCGAGGCGGCGCTGCGCCTCTTGGTGCTGGGCCATGCGCCGGCTTGGAGCACGTTCATCGCCATCGAGCCGCCGATCTTTCCCACGCCAGATTGCCGCTGCTATGCCTTGGCCAACGAGATACATGGGCACCTGCTCAGGGGCACGACGCGGCGGCGGCGCGACTGGCCATCGCCGGCGGCGCTGTTCGAGCGGCTCAAGACGGTGCCGATGTTCCGGCACGCCGATCGAATGATGCTGATGGCGCATTGCCACGCGATCCTGCGCCCGCTGCCGGAGGGCGGTTTTCGCCTGTGCTGTCCGCCCGAGGTGGAGAACATCATCTACCGCGTGCACGGCATCGCCGACACCTGGTCGCGGCTCGGCCGCATCACTCGGCCCGTCGAGATCATCGGCGGCGATCCCGCCACCCCTCACAATGACTGGATCAGCAGCGCCATGCCGGAGCTGACGGCGCGGCTGCCGCACGGGCGCCTCGCGACGGTCGCGGGGACGGGCCATATGCCGATGTTCGAGAAGCCCGATCAGTGCGCGGCGCTAGTTTTCGCGCGTCTTGGCCTGATTTAGAGGCATGCGCATCGCGCGACGAAGGCATGCGCAAAGCGCAGTACACCTGTTGCGATCCGGGCCCACGTAACTCTACAGAAGCGGCCGATTTCACGGCGGCCGGGCGACAGCGTTACAGCGCTTGCCCGACTCCCCCAGCGCGGGGGGCTTCGGGCGCCCGGTCATCCCCCCTGACCGGGCGCCTTTGTTTTTTGTGCGCCGTTCATGGCCATAGCGCCGCCAGGCTGGGCGCCGGCAGCGGCCGCACCCGGGAGCGCCGCAGACGGCTGCGCTCGGTCATCGCCGTCCAGACATCCGGCCGCGTCGCCGCGACGCCGGCCAGCAACTCATCGACACGGGCATAGCACGGCTGCCGCAGCCCGTGATATTCGACGAGCGGCCCGAGCGGGCGAAAGCACAGCCCGAAACGGGCAACGAGCCGCAGCAATGCGGGCTCCATCACGGCGCAGACCTGTTCGACGCCGTAGGTCTCGCCCATTTGCAGCGCCACCGTCATCAAGCCCAACGTCAGCTGCGGCACCGCGCATCGCCCGTCGGCGACGCGCGCGTCCGGCCGCGCGGCATCGCCATAGAGGTCGACGCCTTCGCGCCGCCGGATCACCTTGGAGATGGCCAGCCGCGACAATTCGGCGGTGGTCTCGAACGGCAGAATATGCGGATCGCCGAGCCGGGGATCGCGGCAGATGGAATGGATCGGCAGCGTGCCGTGCCGCGCGCCCGACCGGTGCAGCACCAGGCGCACCGTGCCCAAGGCCTGGCCGGTCATGCGATGCAAGAGCAGCGCCTGAACCGCATGGCCGTCATAGGCATCGCGTTCGAGCCCGCCGGGGTTCTGCGCCGGATCCTCGAAGCCGCGTTCGAGGCAATAGACCCGGTAGCGGAGGCGATGGGCCTCCCGCTGCAGTTCCGGCGTGTCGGCTGGCAGGGCGAGAAACACGAACTGACGCCTCGAGGCGAGGAACGATCCGGGCCGCTCCCCTCTGGTCTAAACCGACCGCGATCCGAACCGGGCCGGCCCCGCCGCGACGCAAGAACAGGGCCAGTTTCGCCCGACCAAGGGAAATCAAGAACATGCAAGCCGCCGCCGCGCCCGAGCCGCGGTGCAGCCGTCAAACGCGCCAGAATAGTGTCAACTTCGCCGACGGTTACCGTCGGCCCGGCGCATGACAAGGCGGCGGGCGCTCATTAAGCTTGACGCGGAATCTCACCGCCCGATGACCGGGAGGGCGCCGATGATCCAAGGCCTCGATCGACTTCTGAATTCGCGGCTGTGGGTGGCACTGTCGCTCGCCTGCGCGCTTTTCGCGCTCTACGAGGCGGCCGCGAAGATCGTCGCCGGCGACGACATCGAAGGCGCGCTCGACCTCGTGCTCTTCTTCGTTCTGCTGGTCAACGCCATCAACAGGGTCAAGATCATCGGCGGCTACGTCAGGCGTTTGCGCGGAACGCGGGCGCCTTGACAGGCGGCGGGCCGCGAAAATACTGTTCGCTCCCCAAATAATCAGCCGGGCAGATGAAGCATGAGGACGACCGACGCTCCCCATCCGCAGGTGGCCTCGGTCGAGGAATTCAACGCCGCTTCGCCCGAATACCAGACCGCCGTGCGCAAGATCGTGCGCAGCCATGCCGTCAACGAGCTTTACGGCGCGCAGGTCTTCGATGAGCCGGCGATCGCGCTGGCGCCGACGCCTTACGCCAAATGGCTCACCTGCCGCGTCGCCATGGAGGAATACGGCCATCACGTCCGCTTCCGCCAATTGGGCGAGCAGATCGGCGTTCCCGAACGCGAGATGACGCCGCAAGGACGTCGGCCCTTGTCGGTCTTCGACTTCCCGCTCGAAACCTGGGAACAGTTCTGCGTCATCAAGCTCATCGCCGATCTCGCGGAGATTCTGCAGGTCGAGGATCTCCTCCATTGCACCTTCCACCCGCTGCGCAATCTGGCGCGCATGACCATGCCGGAAGAGCGCTTCCACGCGCAGTTCGGCAAGGATTTCTGCACCGAGCTGGTCAAGGTGCCGGCAAGCCGCGTGAAGGTGCAGGCGGCGATCGACCGCTATTTCCCGCTGATGCTGGGCTTCTTCGGCAAGAGCGATTCCGCCAACAACGCGCTCTACCGCCGCTGCGGCATCAAGCAGCGCACCAACGCCGAGATGCGCGCCGATTTCATCGAACGCTGCAAGACGCTGGTCGAGCAGGAGCTCGGCCTGAAGCTGCCGCCCGCACCGGCCGAAGCGGCATAGAGCAACGCTCGCCGCTTTGCTTGTCGCCGAGCGGCGCTTCGTGGTCTAGTGGCGCATCCACCATAAGGCCCCGTCATGGCGCTGACGCTCGCCACCTGGAACATCAATTCGATCCGGCTGCGCATCGATCTCTTCCGCCGCTTCGTCGCCGAAGCTGAGCCCGATGTCGTCTGTTTGCAGGAGACCAAGACGCCGGACGAGTTCTTTCCGCGCGCCGAGGTCGAGGCGCTGGGCTACCGCCATCTGCTCATCCACGGCATGAAGGGCTACAACGGCGTCGCCATCCTGTCGCGCGTGCCGCTCCTGAAGCCGCGCAGCGAGAGCTGGTGCGATCGCGAGGATTGCCGGCACGTCGTCGCCGAGCTGCCCGGCGGCATCGAGCTGCACGACATCTACGTGCCTGCCGGCGGCGACATCCCGGACCCCGAAGAGAATCCGAAATTCGCCCACAAGCTGCAGTTCCTCGACGAGCTTTCGCGCTGGTTCACGGGCCAGCGGCGCAAGCGCAAGCCGATGGTGCTGGTGGGCGACCTCAATGTCGCGCCGCTCGAGACCGATGTGTGGTCGCACAAGCAGCTCCTCACCGTGGTGAGCCACACGCCCATCGAGGTCGAGAAGCTCGGCCGGCTGCAGCACTCCGGCCAGTTCGTCGATGCGGTGCGCCACTTCATCGCGCCCGAGCACAAGCTCTACACCTGGTGGAGTTACCGCGCGCGCGACTGGGCCCAGTCCGACCGCGGCCGAAGGCTCGACCACATTTGGGTCACGCCGGGCCTCACCAGTGCGCTCGCCGCGGCCGAGGTGAGGAAAGATGTCCGCGGCTGGGCGCGGGCCTCCGATCACGTCCCGGTGGTGGTGCGCATCGGCGGCTGAACGGTCGCTACTCCGTGACCATATGGTTGACGAGCGTGCCCAATCCCTCGATCTCGACCCGCACCGTGTCGCCGGGCTTGAGGAACGTGCCCTTGGGCGCGCCGACGCCGGAGGGCGTTCCGGTGGAGATGACGTCGCCCGGCCGCAAGGTGACGTGCTTGCTCAAATAGGCGATCTGCTCGGCGATGCCGTGGATCAAATCGCCGGTGCTGGAGTTCTGCTTCAACTCGTCATTGACCCAGAGCTTGATGCCGAGCTTGTTGGGATCGCGGACATAGGCAGCGGGCGTGAACCACGGCCCCATCGGGCAGGCATCCTCGAAGCATTTCTGGCCGAGCCAGTCCCAGTGCATCGGCGTGCCGGCGCGATCCTCCTGCCGGCTCAGATCGCGCGCCGACAGCTCGTTGACGACGAGATAGCCCGCGACATGGTCGAAGGCGCGGTCGAGCGCGACGTTGCGCGCGCTGCGGCCGATGACGACGCCCAGCTCGGCTTCCCAATCGACCGCATGCGACACCGCCGGCAGCCGCGCCGGGCCGGGGCCGATCACCGAATGCGCCGAGGTCTTGAGGAAGAACCAGGGGTCGCGCGCCTTGGTCACGGGCTTTGCCGGCTTGCCGCTCGCCGCTGCCTCGCGCTCGGCCATCTCCTTGGCGTGCTCCCAGTAATTGGCGCCGGCGCAGAACACGCCGCCGGGATAGAGAATGGGCGCCAGCAGAGTGACCTGTGCGAGCGGCGTGCCGTCGGCGGGCCTGACCTCGGCCGCTGCCTTGGCCAGACGCGCATGCGCCGCGTCCCAGGATTGCAGCAGGCCCAAGACCGAATTGGCGTCGATGCCGCCGCCTTGGATGA
>DATNIY010000087.1:0-4516 GCA_035604195.1 Allostellaceae bacterium | reverse complement strand
CTTCGACGCGCGCGGGCCTGGCCGAAACCGAGGAGGTCGTGGTGGACACAATCGACGCGCTTGCCCGGCGGCTCAAGCTCGAACGGCTCGATTTCATCAAGGCCGACATCGAAGGCTTCGAGCAGGCGATGATCGAAGGCGCGCGCAAGACCCTGAAGCGCCTCAAGCCCGCTCTGCTGCTCGAATTCAACCGGGAGCATCTGGCGCGCGCCGGCGGCAGCGTCGCCGGTTTATGGAAAATTCTGAAAGGCTTGGGTTACCGGCCGTTCGACCCGGGCGTGGGTGCCAATCTGGCGCCCATTCCCCGCCCGCGAGAGGGCGATATCCTGTGGCTGCACCGCAAGAATAAAAGCTAGGCGGCGTTCGCCTTCGCCGCCACGGCGCGTTCGACCGCCGCCAGCGCCGCCTCGGCCTGGCCGACATCGGGGCCGCCGGCCTGGGCCATGTCGGGCCTTCCGCCGCCGCCCTTGCCGCCCAGCGCCGCCGCGCCCAGCTTGACCAGTTCGACCGCGTCGAAGCGCTTCAATAAATCATCCGTCACCCCAACAACGAGGGATGCCTTGCCTTCCTCGCGCGCCACCAGCGCCACCACGCCCGAGCCGAGCTGCTTCTTCATGTCGTCGGCCAGGCTTTTGAGCTCCTTGGCCGGCACGCCGTCGAGCGCGCGCGAGGCGAATTTGACCCCCGAGAGATCCTTGGCGGCGCCGGATTCGGATTTGGCGCCGCCCCCGCCGCCCCCCATGCTGCCGGAAAGGGCCGCGGCGCGCCGCGCCTCGGACAGCTCGCGCTCGAGCTTCTTGCGTTCCTCGAGCAGCGCCGCGAGCCGCGCCGGCAATTCTCCCGGCCCGGTCTTGAGCGCCAGCGCCGCCTGATGCAGCAAGCCTTCCTCGCCGGCCACGAAAGCCTCGGCGGCGGCGCCGGTGAGCGCCTCGATGCGCCGCACGCCGGCGCCGACCGCGCTCTCGCCGACGATCTTGAAGAAGCCGATGTCGCCGGTGCGCCGGACATGCGTGCCGCCGCAGAGTTCGACCGAATAGGGCAGCGGCGCCGCGGCGCCCGCATCTTCGCCCATCGCCACCACGCGCACCTCGTCGCCGTATTTCTCGCCGAAGAGCGCCATGGCGCCGGCGGCGATGGCGCGCTCGGGGGTCATCAGCCGCGTCGTCACCTCGGCGTTCTCGCGGATGCGCGCGTTGACCTCGCTTTCGATGGCCTGCACATCCTCGGGGCCGAGCGCGCGCGGTTGGCTGAAGTCGAAGCGCAACCGGTCGGGCGCGACGAGCGAGCCCTTCTGCGTCACATGCGCGCCGAGCCGCCGGCGCAGCGCCTGGTGCAGGAGGTGCGTCACCGAATGATTGGCGCGCAGGCTGCGGCGCCGCTCCTCGTCGATGCGCAGCTCGACGACGTCGCCGTGCTTCAATTCGCCATGGCTGAGCCTGCCGAGATGGACGACGAGATCGCCCGCCTTCTTGACCGTGTCGCTGACCGCGAACTCGCCGCCGCGTCCTGAGAACATCGCGCCGGTGTCGCCGACTTGGCCGCCGGATTCGGCGTAGAACGGCGTCTGGTTGACGATGATCGCGGCTTCGGCGCCGGCGGCAATGGCCTCGACCGGCTTGCCGTCGACGACCATGGCGACGATCTTGCCTTCCGCCACATGGGTTTCGTAGCCCAAGAACTCGGTCGCGCCGAGCGTGTCGCGCAGCTCGAACCAGAGCTGATCGGTCGCGGCCTCGCCGGAGCCGACCCAATGCTTGCGCGCCTCGGCGCGCTGGCGCTCCATCGCGGCGTTGAAGGCATCGACCGCGACCGCGCGGTGGCGGGCGCGCAGCACGTCCTCGGTGAGATCGAGCGGGAAGCCATAGGTGTCATAAAGGCGGAACGCGACCTCGCCGGGGAAAGGCGCGCCGACTGCGAGCTTTGCCTCTTCTTCTTCGAGCAAACGCAGGCCGCGGCCGAGCATGTCCTTGAAGCTGCCTTCCTCGAGCCGCAGGGTCTCGGTGATCAAGGGCTCGGCGCGTGCGAGTTCGGGATGGGCCGCGCCCATCTGGCGCACCAGCGCCGGGACGAGGCGCCACATCACCGCCTCCTTGGCGCCGAGGATGTGCGCGTGCCGCATGGCGCGGCGCATGATCCGGCGCAGCACATAGCCCCGCCCCTCCTTTGCCGGCAGCACGCCGTCGGCGATGAGGAAGGAGGAGGCGCGCAGATGATCGGCGATGACGCGGTGCGAGACGGCGTGCGGCCCGTCGGGCGCGACGCCGGTGGCCTCGGCCGAGGCCAGCACGAGAGCGCGCAGGATGTCGGTGTCGTAATTGTCGTGCTTGCCCTGGAGCACGGCGGCGATGCGCTCGAGGCCCATGCCGGTGTCGATCGAGGGGCGCGGCAGGTCGGTGCGCTGGCCGCCCGCCGCCTGCTCGTACTGCATGAAGACGAGATTCCAGATCTCGGTGAAGCGGTCGCCCTCGGCATCGGCGCTGCCGGGCGGGCCGCCGGCGATGCTCTCGCCGTGATCCCAGAAGATCTCCGAGCACGGGCCGCACGGGCCGGTGTCGCCCATCGCCCAGAAATTGTCGGAGGTCGCGATGCGGATGATCTTGCTGTCGGGCAATCCCGCGATCTTCGCCCAGAGCCGCGCCGCGTCGTCATCCTCGGCGAAGACGGTGATGAGGAGGCGGTCCTTGGCCAGGCCGAACTCCCGGGTGAGCAGGTTCCAGGCGAGCTCGATCGCGACATCCTTGAAGTAGTCGCCGAAGGAGAAATTGCCGAGCATCTCGAAGAAGGTGTGGTGGCGCGCGGTGTAGCCAACGTTTTCGAGATCGTTGTGCTTGCCGCCGGCGCGCACGCATTTCTGCGCCGTGGCGGCGCGGAGATAGGGGCGCTTCTCGACGCCGGTGAAGACGTTCTTGAACTGCACCATGCCGGCATTGGTGAAGAGGAGCGTCGGGTCGTTCCGCGGCACCAGCGGCGAGGACGGCACGATTTCGTGCCCGTGCCGGGCGAAATAAGCCAAGAAGGCGGCGCGGATGTCGTTGGTCAGCATGCGGCTAATCTGGTCCTTCCCCCGGCGGAACCAAGATGCCCGCTTTTACGCGGGCTCGGCTATGCTGTCCAGATGGGGACGGAAAGGGATGAGCCATGAGCCAGGGTGTCGTGCGCCGCAAGGACAAGGAGATGAGTCGCGAGGATGCGGAGGTGCTGCTCGGCCGCGCCGCGCTCGGCCATTTCGCCACGGTGAGCCCGGCGGGCGAGCCTTATGTCATCCCCAACCTCTTCGTCTTCGAGGACGGGCGGATCTATCTCCACACCAGTGCGCTCGGCCAGTTCCGCCAGAATGTCGAGGCGCGCCCGCGCATCTGCTTCGAGACCGCCGAGACGGGGACGGTCTATCCCTATGGCGAGTTCGAGTGCGACACCTCGACGAGCTATCAGAGCGTCATCGGCTTCGGCACCGTGCGCATCGAGAGCGATCCCAAGGAGAAGGCGCGCTTCTTCGACCGCTTCCTCGCCAAATACGCCGGCACGAGCTGGAGCCGGCCGGAAGGCTTCTATCCCAGGCTCGACGAGGTGACGGTCTATTGCATCGAGCCCGAGCAGATCACCGGCAAGCGCGGCCCGCTGCCGGCGATGGCCGAGCAATGGCCGGCGAAGAACTACACGAAATCGCCGGGCGCCAAGCCGCCGAAGGGCGGGTGAGCGTTGGGCTAAGGCATAACCCGATCCGTTGCACTCACTTTTTTTCGTCATTGCCGGGCATGACCCGGCAATCCAATGGACCCCCGCTTCCGCGGAGGTGACGATAAGAAAAGGCAATTCGATTTGATCGGATCGTGCTTTGGGCACGTACCATCGAGCCGCCGCGCGGCGCCTCAAGGAACGAAGGCGCCGCGCGAGCGACCCGAGGAAAGGCTGTGTGCCCCGGCCGGCTATTCCTCCGCCGCGGTGTCGCCGGCGCCGGTCGCCATCATGGCGTCGGCGACGAGGCCGGCATTGCTGCGGATGGCGTGCTCGATCGCGTTGGCGATTTCGGGATTGTCTTTCAGGAAACCCTTGGCGTTCTCGCGGCCCTGGCCGATACGCTGGCCGTCATAGGAGAACCACGAGCCGGATTTCTCGACGACGCCGGCCTGCATGCCGAGATCCAAGAGCTCGCCGCGCTTGGAGATGCCCTCGCCGTACATGATGTCGAACTCGACCACCTTGAACGGCGGCGCCATCTTGTTCTTGACCACCTTGACGCGGGTCTGGTTGCCGATCACCTGCTCGCGCTCCTTGATGGCGCCGATGCGCCGGATGTCGAGCCGGACCGAGGCGTAGAACTTGAGCGCGTGGCCGCCGGTGGTGGTCTCGGGATTGCCGAACATCACGCCGATCTTCATGCGGATCTGGTTGATGAAGACCACCATGCAGCGCGACTTGGAGATCGAGCCCGTGAGCTTTCGGAGCGCCTGGCTCATGAGGCGCGCGTGGAGCCCCATGTGGCTGTCGCCCATCTCGCCCTCGAGCTCGGCTCTGG
>DATNIY010000086.1:0-3127 GCA_035604195.1 Allostellaceae bacterium | reverse complement strand
CGGCGGTGCGGCGGCAGCGAGCGGCGGCCGCGCCGCGCCGGCGCCCGCCGGGGCGGCGCCGTGCTCGAGCTGCGAGA
The DNA here is from genome assembly GCA_035604195.1 of Allostellaceae bacterium. Classification (GTDB taxonomy): domain Bacteria; phylum Pseudomonadota; class Alphaproteobacteria; order ATCC43930; family CGMCC-115725; genus DATJLY01. The sequence goes on along the minus strand of DATNIY010000086.1, from coordinate 3,050 downwards.
AGCGCTGCTCGACATCGTTCTCCATTTTGTCGATGCGGCTCTTGAGCTGCGCGAGATTGTAGTTGAGCTCCTCGATCTGGCCATTGAGGGTGCGCAGCTGGTCCTGGATTTGGCTGATCTGAAGCTCGTTGCTGAGCGCCGATTGACCCTCCGGCGGGACGGTGGCGGGCACGCCGCCGCTCTGATAGGCCCCCTGATAGACCTGCCGCTGCAACATGTTGACGTCGCGCTCGAGGCGGCCGAGGCGGTCGAGCAGGGGCTGGATGTCGCGGTCCTGTGCCCAAGCGCTGCCGCCGAGCGCCAGCAGGCCCAGTCCGAGCCAGAGGATAAGCAAGGTCAGTCGTGGCATGGAAGTCGGGTCACTTGTGCCTGCCGCGTCCTCCCGCCCCGGCTCACGGCGCGGTGGCCGGAGCCGGAGGAAAAAGCAGCCTAACAAGCCTTTTAGGCAAAAAAAGGGCGCCTCCCGCCGCCACGACTTGCCCGTCGCGGAGCGGGCCGGCGCCCCCTGATTGATCGAGCCGCCAGGGCGCGATCAGTTGATGACGGTGATGCCGACGCGATTCTGCGCCCAGGCCGCCTCGTTGTCGCCCGCGACGATTGGCCGATCCTTGCCGTAGCTGATGGTCTGGACCCGGTTCGCCGCGACGCCGAGCGCCGCGAGGGCGTTCTTGACCGCATTGGCGCGCCGCTCGCCGAGTGCGAGGTTGTATTCGCGCGTGCCGCGATCGTCACAATGACCTTCGATGGTCACGGTGACGTTCGTATATTTCTGCAACCAAGTCGCCTGGCGCTGGAGGATCTGCCTGCCTTCCGGCTTGATGTCGGATTTGTCGAAGTCGAAATAAACGCGATCGCCGACATTCTGGCTGAAGTCCTCGCGCGAACCCGGCGCCGGGCCCGCTTGCATGGTCGCCCCAGCGCCAGTCCCGCCCGCGGTGTTGGCGGTGGTCGACGGACTCTGCTGGCATGCGGCTACGAGCAGCACGGCCGCCAGCAGGCTCAAAGACCGAAGATTCATTTTTTACTCCCTCGCTGAAACCTGTGGGATTGCATTCGTCTTGATTGTTCGGACGGCGTTGCCCTGAAAGGCCCCACTGGCTATAGCCGAACACGGGGACGCGTCGGCGCAGCCCGACAGCCTAGCCGCACCGTGCCGGACTATACTTTCAGTTACTCAGGGAAGCAAGGGGGACCACGCCGGATCGGAGGCGTCGGTGGCAGTAATCACTTCTCTTTCGTTGTAGCCGGTCAAGTCGATGGTATAGAGGCGGCTGGTTCCGCCCTGCCCCCGCGAATCGGAGGGCGTCTGACGGAAATACATCAGAACGCGTCCGTTGGGCGTCCAGGTCGGCCCCTCGACCAGGAAGCCCTGGGTCAGGAGCCGCTCGCCCGAGCCGTCCGGGTGCATCACGCCGATGAAGAATTGGCCGCCCTCGATCTTGGTGAAGGCGATGAGATCGCCGCGCGGCGACCACACCGGCGTCGCATAGCGGCCCGAGCCGAAGCTGATGCGGTGCGGGTTCGAGCCGTCGGCGTTCATGACATAGAGCTGCTGCGAGCCGCCGCGATCGGAATTGAAGGTGATTTGGGTCCCGTCCGGCGAATAGCAGGGCGAGGTGTCGATCGCCGGGGTATCGGTGATCCGCACCTTCTGGTGCGTGCTGAGGTCGAAGCTGTAGATGTCGCTGTTGCCGTTGACGGCAAGGCTCATGATGACCTTGTGGCCTTCGGGCGAGAAGCGCGGCGCGAAGGTCATGCCCGGGAAATCGCCCAGCACCTCCTGCTGTCCCGTATCGATGTTGAAGAGATAGACGCGGGGCTTGCCGCTGGCGTAGGAGAGATAGGTGATCTCCTGCGCGGTCGGCGAGAAGCGCGGCGTCAGCACGAGGGCGCGGCCGTCGGTCAGATAGCGGTTGTTGGCGCCGTCCTGATCCATGATCGCGAGCCGCTTGACCCGCCGCATCTGCGGCCCGGTCTCGCCGATATAGACGATCCGCGTGTTGAAATACCCGTCCTCGCCGGTGATGCGCTTGTAGATCGCATCGCCGATCATGTGCGCGAGCGGCCGCCAGTTCTGCGCCGGCGTCGTATAGCGCATGCCCGTCAGCTGCTGCTGCGCAAACACGTCCCAGAGCCGAAAATCGATCTGGAGGTTGCCGTCGGGCAGCGTCGTGGCATTGCCGGTGACCAGCGCCTGCGCGTTGATGATGCGCCAGTCGGCATAAGTCGGCGGCACGCGCGTCGCCGCGTCCGGTTCGATGAAGGCCTGCGGATCGATCGGCTTGAAGAGACCGGAGCGCTCGAGATCCGCCGACAGCACCTGGGTGATCTGCTGTCCGGCCTGCCCGCCGGCAAAGACGGGTAGCGCGATCGGCAGCGGCTCGATCTTGCCTTGCGTGATGTCGAGGTGCAGCTCCGCCCGCGCTGCGACTCCCATGACGGCGAGCGCCAGAACCGCGAGCGCGAGACGGCCGGCACAGCGGAGAAACGGAAGCGGCGTCATGTGATGTCCTTGGGATCGAAGGTGATGGTGAAGGTCTGCCATTGGTCGTATTTGTCGGGCGGCAGTTTGAGCGGCTGGCAGCGCGGATTGAGCAGCGCGCGCTGGGCGCTGTCGGCGGCGGCTTGGAAGAAGGGATCGCTCAGGCGCTCCCGGTTGAGGAGCTGCGCTTCGCGCACCGTCCCGTCCGCGTTCATGTAAACGCGAAACTCCGGCAGCAGGTCCTTGGCATCGCGCGCCCCGGCCGGAACGTTCCAGCAGGCCTCGATCTGGCGCTTCACCAGGTCGATCTCGCTGGTCGTGATTTGCGCTCCCAGCGGCGCGATCGGCTGCGATGACGGCCGCGCCGCCGGCGCGGCGGCAACCTGCTTCTGCGGCGGCGCGTCGCTCGGGGCCGCCGGCTGCTTCGCCAGATTCTTGAGGAGCGCGTCGAAGCTCGAATCGTCCGGCTTCGGCTTCGGCTGCGGCGGCTTCGGCGGCTGCGGCTTCTCGAGCGGCTTGGGCGGCTCCGGCTTGGGCTCGGGCTTGGCCTCGGCCAGCTTCGGCGGCG
>DATNIY010000085.1:0-2761 GCA_035604195.1 Allostellaceae bacterium | reverse complement strand
CGATCACGTGCGCGCGGCCAAGGCCGCGATCGGAACCGTCATCTTCGGCCAGGATAATGTGATCGAGGAGGCCCTGGTCACCATCCTGTCGGGCGGCCATGCGCTCCTCCTCGGCGTGCCCGGTCTGGCCAAGACCAAGCTGGTGGAAACCATGGGCACCGTGCTTGGGCTCGATGCACGACGCATCCAGTTTACGCCGGACCTCATGCCTTCGGACATTCTCGGCACCGAGGTACTGGAGGAGAGTCCAACGGGTAAGCGGAGCTTCCGCTTCCTGCCGGGGCCGGTTTTCGCCCAGCTGCTGATGGCCGACGAAATCAACCGCGCCAGCCCGCGCACCCAATCGGCGTTGCTACAGGCCATGCAAGAGCAGCACGTCACCATCGCCGGCTCGCGCCACGATTTGCCGAAGCCGTTCCATGTGCTCGCCACGCAGAACCCGCTCGAACAGGAAGGCACTTACCCGCTGCCGGAAGCCCAGCTCGACCGCTTCCTGATGGAAATTAATGTCAGCTATCCGGACCGCGCCGCCGAGCGAAAAATTCTGTTCGAGACGACGGGCGCCGAGGAAACGCGGGCAAAGCCGGCGATGACCGCCGAGGATCTGATGGCCGCGCAACGCCTGGTGCGGCGGCTGCCGGTCGGCGAATCCGTTGTCGAGGCCATTCTCGCTCTGGTGCGCTCGGCGCGGCCCGGACCCGAAGGTGGCGAACCCGCCAAGCTGATCGCCTGGGGACCTTCGCCGCGCGCGAGCCAGGCGCTGATGCTGGCGGTGCGCGCACGGGCGCTGCTGGAGAAGCGCTTCGCGCCTTCGATCGACGACGTGCTCGATCTCGCCGAGCCGGTACTCAAACACCGCATGGCGCTCACTTTCACCGCGCGCGCGGAGGGTGAAAGCATCGAGGGGGTGATTGCGCGCCTGAAAGCGCGGATCGGATAAGCGGATGGCGTTCGAGCCGCGACGCACCTCCCATGACCGGCCGGTGGTGCAGCGCGCGGTCGGCGAAGGCGCGACGCTAGCCGCCGCGATGCCGCGGCTGATCCTGGAAGCGCGGCGCGTGGCGACCACCATCATGCACGGCCTCCACGGTCGCCGGCGCGCCGGACCCGGCGAGAATTTTTGGCAATACCGCCGCTTCGTCTCCGGCGAGCCGGCTGCCCGCGTCGATTGGCGGCGCTCTGCGCGGGACGATCATCTTTATGTGCGCGAACAGGAATGGGAAGCCGCCCACACGGTCTGGATCTGGCCCGATCGCTCGCCATCGATGGTGTTCGCCTCACCGCTGGTGCGCGACACTAAGCTCTACCGCGCGCTAGTCGTGGCGATGGCGCTCGCCGAGGTCCTGGTCGAAGGCGGCGAGCGCGTCGGAATTCCCGGCCTCATGCGCCCGACCAGCAGCCGCAATGTCATCGAGCGCATGGCGCAGGCGATCCTGCACGATCGCAGCGAACGCGCGAGCCTGCCGCCGGACTTCTCGCCCTCCCCGCTCGCCGAGATCGTGCTCCTGTCCGATCTGTGGAGCGACATCGGCGACGTGCGGCGCACGATCACCCAGCTCGCCGGCAGCGGCGCGCGCGGTCACGTCGTGCAGATCGTCGATCCCGCCGAGGAGACGTTTCCCTATTGGGGCCGCATTGAATTCGTCGAGCCGGAGGGCGGCGGCCGCATTACCGCCGGCCGCGCCCAGACTTGGCGAACGGATTACGCGGAGCGTGTTGCGCGCCACCGCGCCGAAATCCGCAGCGAGACCGACCGCCTCGCCTGGAACTTCACGATCCATCGCACCGATCGGCCGGCCAGTGAGCTGCTGCTCGCGTTGCATGCCCGCATCGGCGCGGGCCTGGCGAACGGCAAAACGCGCTCGCCAAGACTGGCCGAGCCGAGGGTGTCGGCATGATCGGCGGACTAGCGCTCGGTTTTGCTGAACCGCTGGTCCTGGTCGGGCTCCTCGCCCTTCCGGTGCTATGGTGGCTGCTGCGGCTGATCCCGCCACGCCCACGCCGCATCGACTTCCCGCCGACCCGGCTGCTGCTTGAGATTTCGCCCAAGGAGGAGACCCCGGCCCGCACGCCGTGGTGGCTCACTTGGATGCGGCTCCTGCTCGCGGCGCTGGTCACTATCGCCGCAGCGGGTCCGCAGTGGAATCCACCGCTGGCGACGATGAAAGCGCGCGCGCCGATCGCGATCATGATCGATGACGGCTGGGCGGCCGCCGCCACCTGGGACGCGCGGCTTCGCACCGCGGACGACATCATCGCGCACGCGGAAAGCGATCATCGCGCAGTGGCGCTGATTCTCCTTTCGGAAGGCATTCGCGACATTTCCTTCGCGGTGGCGGGTTCCGCCCGCGTACGGCTGCACCAGATCAAACCGGCACCGCACACGGTCGACCGCACCGAAGCGTTGCCGGCGATCTCGCGCTTCCTCGCCGAGGCACACGATGTCGATCTCATTTGGCTCTCCGACGGCATCGATCTCGGCCGCGGCGGCGAGTTCGTCAAGGACTTGGCGCAGACGCTCGACAACCGGGCGATGACCATCGTCACCGGCGGCATTCCGGGGCCGCGAGCGCTCACCGCGGCTGACAATGCGGCAGGCGCGCTGAGCGTGAAGGTCCTGCGTGCCGCTCCTGGCGCGGCCGAGACCGGCATGGTGCGCGCGCTCGACCTCAAGGGCCTGCCGCTCGGCGAGGCGTCCTTTACGTTCAAGCCGGCCGATCGCGAGACCGCTGCGCAATTTGATCTGCCGGTTGAAATTCGC
>DATNIY010000084.1:0-23869 GCA_035604195.1 Allostellaceae bacterium | reverse complement strand
CCATCCATGGCTAAGCCAATTTCGAAGCGCCCCGTGGGTGGCCGGGACACGCCCGGCCAGGACGGCCAACAATACCCCTCAGCCCGGGAACCGTTCGACCGAGTGCCGGCCAAGATCATGATCAAGATTATCGCCGAAACGAAAGCCACCGTTACGCTTCGTCGGAAGGATTTCCGGGCGTTGATCGAGGCCGCAGAAGATCGCTTGGACTTAGCAGCCGTCCAGGCGCATCGCGCCCATGAGAGACACGTCGGCTGGATCGCGGCACGGCGCAGCTACCTCACGCGCGTCGAGGCGCAGCGCCTCATTTGCGCAAACCTTTCCCGGCCACGGCGCGGGTGGTCGTGAAGCGCCTCATCGCCGGCGCGAAGGTGACATAAAAGGGGCCAGCCTCGGGAAGCAAGAATGGCTGGAGCTAATGGAGGTGCTGGGAGCCGATGATGCAATCGAATCTTGAAATGTATAGAACCAACCTTAAGGCCTTGATCTGAGTCGGCGAGCAACTTCTCAACGCAATTCAATACGAATGCCACCCTGAGGAGGTCGAAAGGGAATTTGAGAAGCAGGCAAAGACCGCTGGCGTCTCCTCGAACTTCGCCGCCTTTAGGTCAGCGCTACCCAGCTTCACCGAGAAATACCAAGATTGGTACTCAGAAGCCCGTTCGGTGATCAGCCAACTTCTGCCAGAGCGCCTTGCGGACTTTGTTAGGCCTTACGAGAAGCCAAAAAATAGGAGGGTCGTCGAGCACGGAAGCTACGTCATCGAGGATTATTTGCAAAATCTCGCGACACGAAACGCCATCGGGGAAACGATTGTGGGACCAGCGTCTGCGATTCCGCAATTCTATCAGCAACTAAACATACTGCGATCCGTGGAGCGTCGATTCGAAAGCTCGCTGTTTGACATCAGGCAAATGGTTCAGGCGGACATCTTTGACTCGGAATTGGACGCCGCGCGTGAGCTGCTCAAAAACAAATTTGAGAGAGCTGCTGGGGCAGTGGCCGGGGTCGTTCTTGAGAAGCATCTGCTAGGGGTTTGCCAGGCTCACAAAATTCAAGTGAAAAAGAAAAATCCGGGAATCAATGACCTAATTGGGCTGCTGAAGGAAAAGGAGGTCGTCGATATACCTCGTTGGCGATTCGTACAGCACCTGGCTGATCTCCGGAATCTATGCGATCACAACAAGGATCGGGAACCCACGCGCGATGAAGTGCATGATCTGATCGAGGGTACCGAAAAGATCACGAAGACGCTGTATTAGCTCACTCCACCACAATTCTCGGCGCCGCGCGTTCGCTTGCGCCGCCGACCTTCTCCCAAATTCTCGTCGCGATGGCGCGATAGACCTTGGCGTGCTCGCTTTCGGGCTGGGAGACGACGATCGGATGGCCTTCGTCCGAGGTCTCGCGGATGACGATGTCGAGCGGCAGCTCGCCCAGGAACTCGACGCCGAGCCTCTCCGCTTCTTTCCGCGCCCCGCCATGGCTGAAGATGTCGCTGCGCTCGCCGCAATGGGGGCAGCGGAAATAGCTCATGTTCTCGATGAAGCCGAGCACCGGCACTTCCACCTTGCGGAACATGTTGAGGCCCTTGCGCGCGTCCAAGAGGGCGATGTCCTGCGGCGTCGAGACGATGACCGCGCCGGCCAACGGCACCTGCTGCGCCATGGTGAGCTGCGCGTCGCCGGTGCCGGGTGGCATGTCCACCACCATGACATCGAGCTCGCCCCAATTGACGTCGCGCAGCATCTGCTGCAGCGCGCTCATCACCATCGGGCCACGCCAGATCATCGGCGTGTCCTCGGCGACGAGAAAGCCCATCGACATGCATTTGATGCCGTAATTCGTCATCGGCTCGAGCACCTTGCCGTCGTGCGAGGCGGGCTTGCCGGCGATGCCGAGCATGCGCGGCATCGAGGGGCCATAGATGTCGGCGTCGAGCAGGCCGACTTTGCGGCCGTTGGCAGCGAGCGCCACGGCCAGATTGACGGCGGTCGTCGATTTGCCGACGCCGCCCTTGCCCGAGGCGACCGCGATAATGGCGCGGACGCCGGGAATGAGCGGCTTAGCCGCCTGCGCGTGTCCTGCGCGCGCCGGCGCCGAAGCGCGCGGCGCGGCGGCTTGGCGGGGCGCGGTTTCCGCGGTCAGCACCGCCGTCACCGAGAGCACGCCCGGCAGCGCCTCGACCGCCTTCTCCGCCGCCTTGCGCAAGGGCTCGAGAAGCGGGCCGCGCTCGCGCTCGACTTCGATGGCGAAGGCGACGTGGCCTTCGCGGAGCTGCACGCCCGTCACCATGCCGAGGCTGACGATGTCCTTGCCGCGTTCCGGGTCGGCGACCTTGCTGAGCGCGGCGAGCACTTGCGTCTCGGTGATGTCGCTCATCGGCTCTGACCTCTCGTTCTTGACAAGCGCTGCGCCCACCCCTATCGGACAGGAAAATCCCGCGCCTGTTTGCCGCCTGCTGACGGCGGACATATAAGACAAGATGGCCCTTCCGCAAGCCAGCGCCGGGTCCCCGTCGGAAAGGAGACGCGCTTCATGTCGTGGAACAACCAAGGCGGCGGCGGCCCGTGGGGGACCGGCGGCGGCGGCCAAGGCCCGTGGGGCCGCGGCGGCATGCAGCCGCCCGATTTCGAGGCCCTGCTGCGCCGCGGCCAGGACCGGCTGCGCCGCTTCCTGCCGGGCGGCTCGGGCCGCGGCCGCGGCATTGCGCTGGTGGTCGCGGCAGTGGTCGTGCTCTGGCTCGCCAGCGGCTTCTATCGCGTCGAGCCCGACGAGCAGGGCATCGTGCTGCGCTTCGGCGCCTTCAACCGCACCACGAGTCCCGGTCTCAACTACCATCTGCCGAGCCCGCTCGAGGAGGCGCTGACGCCGAAGGTGACGCGGGTCAACCGCGTCGAGGTCGGGTTCCGCGCCGAAGGCGCCAGCGGCCGCGGCCAGGGCGGTCGGCCTGTCCAGGTGCCGGAAGAAGCGCTGATGCTCACCGGCGATGAAAACATCGTCGACATCAACTTCACTGTCTTCTGGCTCATTCGCAATGCGCAGGATTATCTCTTCCGCATCCGCGAGCCCGAGTTGACGGTGAAGGCGGCGGCGGAGAGCGCCATGCGCGAAGTGATCGGCCACACCGAGATCGCCACCGCCTTCGCCGAAGGCCGCGGCAAGATCGAGACAGATACCCAGGCGCTCATGCAGCAGATCCTCGACAGCTACAACAGTGGCGTCGAAATAACCCAAGTCCAGCTCCAGAAGGTCGATCCGCCGGGTCCGGTGATCGACGCCTTCCGCGACGTGCAGAGCGCCAAGATCGACCAGCAGCGCCTCATCAACGAGGCGCAGGCCTACGCCAACAATGTCGTGCCGGTGGCGCATGGCGACGCCGCCCGCCTCGTCCAGGAGGCGGAGGCCTATCGTCAGCAGGTGGTGCGGAACGCCGAAGGCGACGCGGCGCGCTTCCTCTCGGTCTACGACTCCTACAAGGCGTCCGAAGACGTGACCGCGCGCCGGCTCTACATCGAGACGATGGAAAGCATTCTCAAGAGCACCAATAAGATCATCCTCGACAAGGGGGCGGCGAGCTCGGGCGTGGTGCCCTATCTGCCGCTGCCGCAGCTTGGCACGATGGCGCCGACGCCGCCGGCCGCGAGCTCGGCCGTGCCGGCGCCGCCGGTGAGGGGGAATGCGCGATGAGCACGCGTCTTCTCGCGGCGCTCTCCGCCGTCGCGGTCGTCGTCCTCATGCTGCTCTACAGCATGTTCTTCACCGTGCGCCAGACCGAGCAGGCGCTGGTGCTGCAGTTCGGCAACCCCATTCACGAGATCGATCAGCCTGGCCTTCACTTCAAACTGCCCTACCAGGACGTGGTCAATTACGACCGCCGCATTCTCGACTTCGAGCAGCCGGCGGAGGAGGTGATCGCCTCCGATCAAAAGCGCCTCGTCGTTGATACCTATGCCCGCTATCGCATTGCCGATCCGCTGCGGTTTTATCAGAGCGTCGGCTCCGAGCTGGTGGTGCGCACGCGGCTCGCCTCGATCATCACTGGTGCCTTGCGCCGGGTCGTCGGCAATGTCGCGCTACAAGCCGTGGTCGCCGATAAGCGTGCCTCGATCATGCAGCAGATCCGCGCCGAGGTTAACCAGCAGGCCAAGGCTCTCGGCCTCGATGTCGTCGATGTCCGCATCCGCCGCGCCGACCTGCCGGAGGAGAACAGTCAGGCGGTCTTCGACCGGATGAAGTCCGAACGGCAGCGCGAGGCGGCCCAGTTCCGCGCCGAGGGCGCGCAGCGGGCGCAGGAGATCCGCGCCGACGCCGACCGGCAGCGCATCGAGATCCTGGCCGATGCGCAGAAGCAGGCGCAGATTCTCCGCGGCCAGGGCGACGCTAACAGCATCAACATCTATGCCGACGCCTATAACAAGGACAGGGGCTTCTTCGTCTTTTATCGCTCGCTGCAGGCCTATCGCGACGGCCTGACCGGCCAGAGCACGACCCTCGTGCTGACGCCCGACAGCGAGTTCTTCCGCTTCCTCGAAAAGGGGCCGCCTGCGGCCCCGGCAGTGGCAGGTGCGTCAAGCCCGCCGCGCTGAGGCCGGGCGCAGTGCGGGATTTCGCCACGGCGCTGGCGCTGGTCTTCGTCATCGAGGGCGTGCTTTATGCGCTCTTGCCGGAAGCGATGCGGCGCATGGCCTTGCAGATGGCCGGCCTGCCGGTCGCAATCCTCCGCCTGACCGGGCTCCTCGCCGCCGTTTTCGGGGTCGCGGCGATCTGGCTCATTCGGCGCTGATCGGGTCCTCCCGCCATTGTCGCAGCAGCCGCAAGTAACTAGTTTACTGCCGAATTCTTGCGTAAAATGCGCGTTCGGCCTGTTCGCTCGCCCTTAAGGAGTATCGCTTGTGAATCGAGCCTTTGTGCGCCGTTTTGCCGCCGCGGGCTTTGCCGTCCTGTTCCTGCTGCCGGCTGCTCGGGCGAAGCCGGCGCCGGATGGCTTCGCCGATCTGGCGGCGCGGCTGCTGCCCGCCGTGGTTAACATCTCGACGACCCAGACGATCAAGCCCGACAAGCCCGGGCGGTCCAACCCCGACCTGCCGCAGTTTCCGCCGGGCTCGCCCTTCGAGGAGTTCTTCAAGGAATTCTTCGACCACAACCGCAAGGGCGGCGGTGCCAAGCCCGAGGCCCTGCCGCGGCACATGACCTCGCTCGGCTCCGGCTTCATCATCGATCCCTCGGGCATCGTGGTTACCAACAACCACGTGATCGCCGATGCGGACGAGATCACGGTGACGCTCCAGGACGACACCAATTTCAAGGCGGAAGTGGTCGGCCGCGACACCAAGACCGATCTGGCGCTGCTCAGGATCAAATCGGCCAAGCCCTTGGCCGCGGTCAAGTTCGGTGACAGCGACCAGACCCGGGTCGGCGACTGGGTGCTGGCGATCGGGAACCCGTTCGGGCTCGGCGGGACAGTGACGGCGGGCATCCTTTCGGCCCGCGCCCGCGAGATCAATGCCGGACCCTATGACGATTTCCTGCAGACCGACGCACCGATCAACCGCGGCAATTCGGGCGGGCCGATGTTCAACATGGCCGGCGACGTGATCGGCGTGAACACCGCGATCTACTCGCCCTCCGGCGGCTCGATCGGCATCGGCTTCGCGATCCCGGCCAACCTGGCCAAGCCGGTGGTCGATCAGATCAAACAATTCGGCCACCCGCGCCGCGGTTGGCTCGGCGTCAACATCCAGAGCGTCACCGACGAGATCGCCGAGAGCCTCGGCCTCGATCGGCCGCATGGCGCGCTCATCGCCAGCGTGCGCGAGGGCGGCCCGGCCCAGGTCGCGGGCGTCCAGCCCGGCGACGTGGTGCTGACCTTCGACGGCAAGGAGGTCACGGACATGCGCCACCTGCCGCGCATCGTCGCGGAGACGCCGATCGACAAGGCCGTGAAGGTGACGGTGTGGCGCAAGCGCAAGGAAGAGACCCTCGACGTCAAGGTCGGCGAGCTCACCGAGACCGACCAGGTGGCCTCGACCTCGAGCAAGCAGTCCACGCCCGCGGCGCCGACCGATGTGGTGAAGGTGCTGGGCCTATCGCTGTCGAATCTCACGCCCGATCTGCGCGAGCGTTACGCGCTCGCCGAGGACACTGCCGGCGTCGTCGTCACCGATGTCGAGGGCAGCAGTCAGGCGGCGGAGAAGGGCGTGCGCGCCGGCGATGTCATCGTCGAGGTCGCCGAGGAGGAAGTGAAGAGCTCCTCCGAGATCACTGCCAAGCTCGACGCAGCCCGCAAATCCGGGCGCAAATCCGTGCTCCTGCTGGTCGACCGCCAGGGCGATCTGCGCTTCGTCGCCTTGAAGCTCGATCAGAGCTGAGCGCCCGGGACGATCTCGGCCTGGCGATAGCCCTGGGCGTAGAGCAGCGCCGTTAGATCGGCGTGATCGATGCGCAGGCGGGCGCGGGCCGTGACCGCGGGCTTGCCGTGGTAGGCGATGCCGAGGCCGGCCGCTTCGATCATTGGCAGATCATTGGCGCCGTCGCCGACCGCGAGGGTCTGGGAGAGCGGCAGCCCGCGCTCGGCGGCGAGCCGTTTCAGCGTCGCGAGCTTGGTATCGCGGGTGAGGATCGGTTGCCGCACGGTGCCGGTGAGCTTGCCGTCGGCGATCTCGATCTCGTTGGCAATGGCCACATCGAAGCCGAGAGCGGCGCCGACGGGTTCCGTGTAGCTGCGGAAGCCGCCCGAAACCAGGGCGGCATAGGCACCGTTGGCGCGCATGGTCGCGACCAGCGCAGCGGCGCCCGGCGTGACGCGGATGCGGCGGCGCGCCTCCTCGAGCAGGCTCGCCGGCTGGTCCTTGAGCAGAGCCACCCGTTCGGTGAGCGCCGCGGCAAAGTCGATCTCGTCGTTCATCGCGCGGCGCGTGATCTCGGAGATGCGCTCGCCGAGCCCGACCAGGTCTCCGATCTCGTCGAGCATTTCGTTGGCGATGATGGTCGATTCCATGTCGGCGACGAGCAGCCGCTTGCGCCGCCCGGCTGCCTCCTGCGCGACCAGGTCGAGGGCAAGCGGCCCGAAGGCGCCAGCAAGCGCGCTGCGGGCGGCGGCGTCGGCCTGGTCGGGATCGAGCCCATCGAAGGCAATGTCGCAGGCGCCGGCGGGGGCGAGCCAATCCGCCTCCTGCACTTGCGCGCCCAGCCGGACAAGCGCCCGTCCGGCCACGGTCGCGGCTGATGCAAGCTTGTCCTGCGCCGGCTCGGCGGCGATTAGCGTGAGGACGCAACGGGGCATCGCCGCCTTATCGGCCGGCGCGCGCGGAAAGGCAAGCCGGCGCCGCGCGTGCTAAAAGCCCGGCCATGACCGATCGCGAGCAAGTCCCGATCATCCTCGTCGCCGGCCCGACAGCGAGCGGAAAATCGGCGCTCGCGCTCCATCTTGCCGAGGAATTCGGCGGCACGATCATCAATGCCGACAGCATGCAGGTCTATCGCGACCTTGCCGTGCTCACGGCGCGGCCGGGGCCGGCGGAAGAGGCGCGCGCGCCGCATCGGCTTTATGGCGTGGTCGATGCCGCCGAACGCTGCTCGGCCGGGCGATGGCGCGTATTGGCGCTGGCCGAGATCGCGGCGGCACGTGCGGCCGGAACGGTCCCGATCCTGGTCGGGGGCACCGGCCTCTACCTCGATGCCCTGGTGCACGGGCTCGCCGAAGTGCCGCCCGTGCCGGCGGCGCGGCGCGCCGAGGCGGTGGCGCTTCATGCCCGGCTCGGCGGCGCCGGCTTCCGCGCGCGTCTCGCCGAGATCGATCCCGCGGGCGCCGCGCGCCTGGCGCCCGGCGACACCCAGCGCCTCATCCGCGCCTATGAGGTGGCGGCTGCGACAGGGGAACCGCTCGCGGCGTGGCAGCGGCGGCAGGGGCCGCCGCCCGACCTCGATGTTGCGGCCGTGTTGCTGCTGCCGCCGCGGCCGCAGCTTTATGCCGCCTGCGATGCCCGCTTTTCGGCGATGCTTGAGGGCGGAGCGGCGGCCGAAGTGCAGGCGCTGCTCGATCGCCGCCTCGCCGCCTATCTGCCGGCGATGAAGGCCGTGGGCGTGCGCGAGCTCGCGCTTTGGCTCGCGGGCAAGCTCAGCCGCGAGCAGGCCGCCGCCGCCGCCCAGCAAACGACCCGGCGCTATGCCAAGCGGCAATACACTTGGCTGCGGCACCGCCTGCCGGAGACGGACCACCTTCGGAAACTCGCCATCGAAGAGAAATTTTCGGAAAGATTATTGCCCGATATTTTTTCATTTATTCGTCGGAGCCTATTGACCGAGACGAACCGGCTGTCTAGTTTGACCTCTTCCTAATAACGGGCGGGCTCGCCGAGCCGGCTTCCCACTACAGGAGCGGCATCGCGCGGTTCTGCCCGCGAATTCCTTCGCCGAAGGAGAGGTGCGATGGCGGCGCTGCAGATGGCGGGAGCGGAAATGGTCATCAAGGCCCTGGTGGACCAGGGCGTTGATGTCGTTTTCGGCTATCCCGGCGGCGCCGTATTGCCGATCTACGACGCGTTCTTCAAGCAGAACCGACTGCGCCACATTCTGGTGCGGCACGAGCAGGCGGCGGTTCACGCCGCCGAGGGCTATGCCCGGTCGTCCGGCAAGGTCGGCGTGGTGCTGGTGACGAGCGGACCCGGCGCCACCAATGCGGTGACCGGGCTGACCGACGCGCTCATGGATTCCGTGCCGCTGGTTTGTCTCACCGGCCAGGTGCCGACGCATCTCATCGGCAACGATGCCTTCCAGGAAGCGGACACGACCGGCATCACGCGCCCCTGCACCAAGCACAACTACCTGGTCAAGAGCGTCGGCGATTTGGCCCGCACCATACACGAGGCGTTCTATGTCGCGCGCACCGGGCGGCCGGGACCGGTGGTAGTCGATTTGCCCAAGGATATTCTGTTCGCGAGCGGCGCCTACACGCCGCCCGCCGCGGTGCCGCAGCGCAAGACCTACCGCCCGCGGGTCGAGCCCGATCCGGCGCGGATCGCCGAGGCGGTCGAGCTGATCGCGGCGGCGAAGCGGCCGCTGTTCTATGGCGGCGGCGGCATCATCAATTCGGGCGAGCGCGCCTGCGCGCTCTTCGCCGAGCTGGTGCGCAAGACCGGATTCCCGGTGACGCTGACGCTGATGGGGCTGGGCGCCTATCCCGCCTCCGACCGGCAATTCCTGGGACTCGTCGGCATGCACGGCACCTACGAGTCGAATCTGGCGATGCATGATTGCGACGTGATGATTTGCGTCGGCGCGCGCTTCGATGATCGAGTGACTGGGCGGCTCAACGCCTTCTCGCCGGGCTCGCGCAAGATCCACATCGACATCGACCCGTCTTCGGTCAACAAGAACGTGCGCGTCGACGTGCCGGTCATCGGTGATGCCGCTGCGGTGCTCGCGGCGCTGCTCGCCGGGCTCAAATCGCGCGGCTTCAAGCCCGACCGCGAGGCGCTCGCCCGCTGGTGGGACGCGATTGCGGGCTGGCGCCAGCGGCAATGCCTGCGCTACGAGAAATCGGACAGCGTGATCAAACCGCAATACGCGATCGAGCGGCTCTATCACCTGACCCGCGGCAAGGACGTCTATATCACCACCGAGGTCGGCCAGCATCAGATGTGGGCGGCGCAGTTCTTCAAATTCGAGACGCCGTTCCATTGGATGACATCGGGCGGGCTCGGCACCATGGGCTACGGCCTTCCCGCCGCGATGGGCGTGCAAATCGCGCATCCCGAGTCCCTCGTCATCGACATCGCCGGCGAGGCCTCGATCCTCATGAACATTCAGGAGATGTCGACGATCTCCCAGTACCGGCTGCCGGTAAAGGCGTTCATCCTCAACAACCAGTACATGGGCATGGTGCGGCAGTGGCAGGAGTTGCTGCACGGCGGGCGCTATGCCGAGAGCTACACCGCGGCGCTGCCGGATTTCGTCAAGCTGGCGGATGCCTTCGGCGCCGTCGGCTTCCGGGTCGAGAAGCCCGGTGAAGTCGACCGCGTCATCAAGGAGATGCTGGCGGTCGACCGGCCGGTGATCGTCGATGTCGCGGTCGATCCGACGGAGAACTGCTTCCCGATGATCCCCTCGGGCGCCGCGCATAACGAGATGCTGCTGGGGCCCGCGGACAAGAAGGAGACGGGGCCGGTCTCGGAAGAGGGCATGGTCCTGGTTTAGGACAGGCCGTAAGGGTTCGGGATTCGCCCCCTTACCCTCCCGCCGACGCGGCGTGACGTATGCGTCACGCTCTCTCCCCAACGGGGAGAGAGTTGGGATGAGGGGGCCTTGCGGAGTCGTCGTGAGCGAGATCGAGACGCATACCATCGCCGTGTTGGTGGACAACGAGCCGGGGGTGCTCGCGCGCGTGATCGGCTTGTTCTCCGGCCGCGGCTACAACATCGAGAGTCTGACGGTCGCCGAGATCGACCGAGCGAACAGCCTCTCGCGCATCACCGTCGTCACCTCGGGCACGCCGATGATCATCGAGCAGATCAAGGCGCAGCTGTCGCGCCTGGTGCCGGTGCATGCCGTGCGCGACCTGACCGAGGAGGGTCCGCATGTCGCGCGCGAATTGGTGCTGATCAAGATGGTCGGGACGGGCGAGAAGCGCATCGAGAGCCTGCGGCTCGCCGACATTTTCCGCGCCCGAGTCGTCGATTCGACCACCGAGAGTTTCGTCTTCGAGATGACGGGCTCGAACGAGAAGCTCAACGCCTTCATCAATCTGATGGTGCCGTTGGGGCTGGTCGATGTCTGCCGTACCGGAGTCGTCGCGATCTCGCGCGGCGCCGAGAAATTCTGAGAGGCGGCCCGCCGGGCCGCGGCATTCGGATTGGGAGGAAGGTCCCCATGCGCGCTTATTACGACCGTGATGCCGACGTGAACCTGATCAAGAGCAAGAAGGTGCTGGTGATCGGCTACGGCAGCCAGGGCCACGCCCATGCCTTGAACCTGCGCGACAGCGGGGTCAAGGAGGTGCGCGTGGCGCTGCGTCCCGGCTCGGCCTCGGCCAAGAAGGCGGAGGCGGCGAAATTCCAGGTAATGGCGCCGGCGGAGGGGGCGAAATGGGCGGATGTCGTGATGATCCTCACCCCCGACGAGCTGCAGGCGCAGCTCTATGCCAATGATCTCAAGACCAACATGCGGCCGGACACGGCGCTCGCCTTCGCCCACGGCTTCAATATTCATTTCCGGCTGGTCGAGCCGCGCCCGGACATGGACGTGTTCATGATCGCGCCCAAGGGGCCGGGACACACGGTGCGCTCGGAATACACCCGCGGCGGCGGCGTCCCCTGCCTCGTCGCGGTCGAGCAGAACCCGTCGGGGAACGCGCTGGAGATCGCGCTCTCCTACGCCTCCGCCATCGGCGGCGGCCGCGCCGGCGTCATCGAGACCACTTTCAGGGAGGAATGCGAGACCGACCTCTTCGGCGAGCAATGCGTGCTCTGCGGCGGCCTGACCTCGCTCATCATGGCCGGCTACGAGACCCTGGTCGAGGCCGGCTATGCGCCGGAGATGGCCTATTTCGAGTGCCTGCACGAGGTCAAGCTCATCGTCGACCTGATGTACGAGGGCGGCATCGCCAATATGCGCTATTCGATCTCCAACACCGCCGAGTACGGCGACTATACCCGCGGCCCTCGGGTCATCGACCCGCGCGTCAAGGCGGAGATGAAGCGGGTGCTCGACGACATCCAGAGCGGCCGGTTCGCCAAGGAATGGGTGCTCGAGAACGCCGCCGGCCAAGCGAGTTTCAAGGCCATGCGCCGGCGCGCCGGCGAGCATGACATCGAGAAGGTGGGCGAGAAGCTCCGGGCGATGATGCCGTGGATCGCGCAGAACCGGCTCGTCGACAAGACCCGGAACTGAGCGGAATTGGCCTGCCAGCCGGCAGTTTGCGCCGGTTGGACCCGCAATTGAAGCCTTGCGATCCCGAGGGTAAAGGGGCTAGAGATAAGCGTGCTTGAGCCCTAAATATAGAGCGATTAAGGGTTCCTTAAGGCTAAACGCGCAGGCTAGAGCAATTCGAGGGGATAGACCGGAACATGGTTGAGGGTTGGGCAACGAGCGGCAGGGATCGAGCGCAGCGGCGCCGGGCCCGGCCTTCGTGCGTCCTCAACCGTGGCTGCGGCTTGCGGAAGCGCGAGGGAGGGCTGCGACTTACCAGCCCCTGAGCGCGGGCACGCGCGTCATGCCTGCTCGCGGTCAGGGGGCTTTCGCCGAAAAGGTATGTTCGTCGCTCCCCACACGAGAGGATCCGCGCCATGAGCGCCACCGCAAGAGACAGCAAACCACCCCCCGGCGTCACTCGACCGAGCGACCGCATCGTCATCTTCGACACGACCTTGCGCGACGGCGAGCAATCGCCGGGCGCCTCGATGAATCTCGAGGAGAAGATCAAGATCGCGCTGCTCCTCGAGGAGATGGGCATCGACGTCATCGAGGCCGGATTCCCGATCGCCTCCAATGGCGATTTCGAGGCCGTGCGCGAGGTGGCGAGGCTGGTCAAGCAATCGACCGTCTGCGGCCTGGCGCGTGCCGGCCGGCTCGACATCGACCGCTGCTGGGAAGCGGTGCAGCATGCCGCCCGGCCGCGCATCCATATCTTCATCGCGACGTCGCCGCTGCATATGAAGTACAAGCTCCAGATGGAGCCCGAGAAGGTGCACCAGGCGGTGATCGACAGCGTCGGCCACGCGCGCAACCTCTGCGAGGACATCGAATGGTCGTGCGAGGACGGCTCGCGCAGCGAGCATGATTTCCTCTGCCGCACCGTCGAGAGCGCGATCAAGGCGGGCGCCCGCACCATCAACATCCCGGACACGGTGGGCTATGCGGTTCCCGAGGAGTTCGCCGGGCTCATCGGCATGCTCTTCAATCGCGTGCCCAACATCGACAAGGCGGTGATCTCCGTCCATTGCCACAACGATTTGGGCCTCGCCGTCGCCAACTCGCTCGCCGCGATCGGCGCCGGCGCCCGCCAGGTCGAGTGCACGGTGAACGGGCTGGGCGAGCGCGCCGGCAATTGCTCGATGGAAGAGATCGTCATGGCGCTCAAGACCCGCCATGACGCGCTGCCTTACGAGACCGGGGTCAAGAGCGAGTACATCACGCGCGCCTCGCGCCTCGTCTCGGCCATCACCGGCTTCGTCGTCCAGCCGAACAAGGCCATCGTCGGCGCCAACGCCTTCGCGCATGAGAGCGGCATCCATCAGGACGGCATGCTCAAGCACGCCGGCACTTACGAGATCATGACCCCCGAATCGATCGGCCTCGGCAAGTCGACGCTGGTCATGGGCAAGCACTCCGGGCGGCACGCTTTCAAGATGAAGCTCAAGGAGCTGGGCTTCGATCTCGGCGACAATGCCGTCAACGACGCCTTCCGCCGCTTCAAGGATCTCGCCGACCGCAAGAAGGAGGTCTATGACGAGGACATCGTGGCGTTGGTCGACGACGAGCTCCAGCGCGTCCACGAGCGGATCAAATTCGTCTCGCTGCAGGTGATCGCCGGCTCCAAGGGGCCGCAGACGGCCGAACTCGAGCTGGTGGTCGATGGCGCGCCGCAGCAGGCCAAGACCACGGGCAACGGGCCGGTCGACGCCACTTTCAATGCCATCAAGGCAGTGGTGCCGCATACGGCGCGGCTCCTGCTCTACCAGGTCCATGCCGTGACCGAGGGCACCGACGCGCAGGCCGAGGTTACGGTGCGGCTCGAGGAGGGCGGCAAGACGGTGGTGGGCCAGGGCGCCGATCCCGACACGCTCGTCGCCTCGGCCAGGGCCTATATCCATGCCTTGAACAAGCTTTTGACCAAGCGGGCGAAGACGGCGCCCGCCGCATTGTCGGCCTGAGTTGGCGGCAGGGCGGCAGCGCCCTGCGACCGGCCAGGTCCAATAACAAGAATCGTCCTCGACGGTAGCAAGCATTCAGACGTAAAGGGGCACATGTTCGGAAATTTGTTGGGCATGCTTTCGGCCGACATGGCGATCGACCTGGGCACGGCCAATACGCTCGTCTATGTCAAGGGCCGGGGGATCGTCCTGAACGAGCCTTCGGTCGTGGCCATCGCCAGCGTCAAGGGCCGCAAACAGGTGCTCGCCGTCGGCGACGAGGCCAAGATGATGCTGGGCCGCACGCCCGGGAACATCCAGGCGATTCGGCCGCTGCGCGACGGCGTCATCGCCGATTTCGAGGTCGCGGAGGAAATGATTAAGCATTTCATCCGCAAGGTCCACAACCGCCGCAGCTTCGCCAGCCCGCAGATCATCGTCTGCGTGCCCTCGGGCTCGACCGCGGTGGAGCGCCGGGCCATCCAGGAATCGGCGGAAAGCGCCGGCGCCCGCCGCGTCTTCCTGATCGAGGAGCCGATGGCTGCCGCGATCGGCGCCGGCCTTCCGGTGACGGAGCCGACCGGATCGATGGTGGTCGACATCGGCGGCGGCACCACCGAGGTCGCCGTGCTGTCGCTCGGCGGCATTGTCTATTCCCGCTCGGTCCGGGTCGGCGGCGACAAGATGGACGAGGCGATCATCGCCTATATCCGTCGTAACCATAATCTGTTGGTCGGCGAGTCGAGCGCCGAGCGTATCAAGAAGGAGATCGGCTCGGCCTGCATGCCGGAGGAGGGCGAGGGCCGGGTCATGGAGATCAAGGGCCGCGACCTCATGAACGGCGTGCCCAAGGAAATCGTCATCAGCGAGCGCCAAATCGCCGAGAGCCTGGCCGAGCCGGTCGGCGCCATCGTCGAGGCGGTTAAGGTTGCGCTCGAACACACCGCCCCCGAACTCGCCGCCGACATCGTCGACAAGGGCATCGTGCTGACCGGCGGCGGCGCGCTCTTGGGCAATCTCGATTATGTCCTGCGCCATTCGACGGGTCTGCCCGTGTCGATCGCGGATGACCCGCTGTCCTGCGTCGCTCTCGGCACCGGACGCGCGCTCGAGGAAATGAAAACGCTAAAAAGCGTCTTGATTAGCATGTACTAATTGTGCCGGTCCGAGTAAAAATAAGGGAATAAGGCAGTCGGGGAAAGCCCTGGTCCGATGAGGGAGCGATCGGGCTCGAAGGCAGGTGCGGATTGGGAGCGCGGGGACGGTGCGGATATCAGCTCCGGTCAGAATGGCGGCTCAGCGGCTGGCGCTGCCGATTTTCATATTTGCCTCCGCCATGCTTGCCGTGCTCGGCAAGGCCGACGTCCTGCTCATCGACCGGATTCGCGTCGCGGTCGCCGATGCGGTGGCGCCGATTCTCGAGGTCGTGGCCCGACCGATCACCAGCGCCGCATCGGCGGTGCAGGGACTCGAGAACATGATCGACGTCTACGGCCAAAATTCCCTGCTGCGCGAAGAGAATGAGCGCCTCCTGCAATGGCAGGAAGCGGCGCAGCGGCTTGCCGCCGAGAATGCCGAACTGCGCGCCCTCACCAAGCTCGTGCCCGATCCGGCGGCGTCGTGGATTTCGGGGCGCGTCGTCGCCGATTCGGGCGGTGCTTTCCTGCGCAACGTGCTGGTCGACGCCGGCGCGCGTGACGGAGTCCAGCGCGGTCAGGCGGCCCTGACCGGCGACGGTCTCGTCGGCCGCGTCGCCGAAGTGGGCGAGCGGACCGCGCGCATCTTGCTGCTCACCGATCTCAACTCGCATATCCCCGTGATGATCGAGGGTACGAGCGAGCGCGCCGTGCTCGACGGCGACAACTCGGACGAGCCCCAGCTCGCCTATCTCGAGCCGAAGACCGCGGTGCGCTTCGGCGATCGAATCGTCAGCAGCGGCAGCGGCGGAGTCTTCCCGCCGGGCATTCCGGTCGGCGTCGTCGCCTCGGTCGAAGGCGGAATCGTGCGCGTGACGCCCTATGCCGAGCTGTCGCGGCTCGGGGTCATCCGCATCGTCAATTACGGCCTGTCCGGATTGCTGCCCGAGAGCGCCGTGCCGCCGCCGCGTCCGGCCAAAGGCGGCAAGGCCCGCTCGGCCGAGGCGGCGCGGTAAGGGCCGGCAATGGCGCCGGTCGCGTTGCAGCGCGAGATCGGCCTGCCGGGCCGCATCACGCCCTTCGCGACGACGCTGCTCTTCGTCCTCGTCTCGGTCGTGCCTTTGCAGATCCCCGGCTTTGCCGCGGTGACGCCGAGCTTCGTCCTAATGGCGGTGTTTCACTGGACCTGCTACTGGCCCGATTTCATGCCGCTGTCCGCCGTCTTCACGCTCGGCGTGTTGTTCGACCTGCTGAACGGCACGCCCTATCTCGGCACCTCCGCGCTGCTGCTGCTGCTGGTGCGGACGGCGGTGCTGAGCCAGCGGCGGCGCTTCGTCAACCGCGATTTCCCGGTGCTTTGGCTTGGCTTCCTGGTGGTGGCCGCGGCCAATTTCGCGCTCGCCTGGGCGCTCGTCAGCCTGCTGCACGGCGGGATCGCCGGCCTGCGCCCCTTCCTCTTCCAGGCGGTGTTGACGGTCGCCTGCTATCCCGTCGGCAGCGCGCTCCTGGTGCGCGCGCACCGCGCCTTCCTCAGGGCCTAGCGCGGTGCAGCGCGAGAAGACCCGCAGCAAGCTATTGACGCGGCGCGCGATCCTGCTGGCCGGCGGCAAGCTCGCCCTGCTCGCCACGGTGGCGGGGCGCCTCTATTACCTGCAAGTGCTGCAGGCCGGCCGCTACAGCATGCTGGCCGACGAGAACCGGATCAACATCCGGCTGCTGGCGCCGCCGCGGGGCCGCATCCTCGATCGCTTCGGCGTCGCGCTCGCGACCAATCATCCGACCTATCGCAGCGTGCTGGTCGCCGAGCAGGCCGGCGACATCGGCGCGACTCTCGACGCGGTCAGCGCCCTCGTGCCGGTTGGCGACGGCGACCGCCGCCGGGTGTCGCGGGAGATCCGCGAGAAGCACAGCTTCGTGCCGGTGATGATCCGCGAGAATCTGAGCTGGGAGGAAATGGCGCGCATCGAGGTCAACACGCTCGAGCTGCCGGGCGTCTCGATCGAGCAGGGGCTGACGCGATTCTACCCGTTCGGCCCGACCGCTTCGCATGTCGTGGGTTATGTTGCCGCGGTCTCGGAGAAGGATCTCGGCGGCGACGGCGACGACCCGCTCTTGGAGCTGCCGGATTTCCGCATCGGCAAGAGCGGCGTCGAAAAGGCCCATGATCTGGCGCTGCGCGGCACCGCCGGCACCAGCCAGGTCGAGGTCAATGCCTACGGCAAAGTGGTGCGCGAGTTGGCGCGCGAGGATGGCATGGCCGGCCAGGACATCGTCCTCGGGCTCGACATGAAGCTGCAGGATCTGGCGGTGCAGCGCTGCACCGCGCAAGGCAGCGCCGCCTGCGTCATGCTCGACGCCTGGACCGGCGAGGTACTGGTGCTGGCTTCGACCCCCGGCTACGATCCCGGCGCGTTCGCCGCCGGGCTCACGCCGGCGCTGTGGCAGAATCTCATCAGCGACCCGATGAACCCGCTCAACGACAAGAGCATCAGCGGCACCTACGCGCCGGGCTCGACCTTCAAGCCGATGATGGCGATGGCGGGGCTCGAAGCCGGGGCGATCACCCCCGATACCGAGTTCTATTGCCCCGGTCAATTCCATCTCGGCAACACCGTGTTCCATTGCTGGAAGAAGGGCGGGCACGGCACCTTGTCGGTGCGCCGGGCGATCAAGGAATCCTGCGACGTCTTCTTCTATCACACGGCGGATCTGCTCGGCATCGATCGCATCGCGCAGATGGCGAACCGTTTCGGTCTCGGCGTCGAGCTCGGCATCGATATTCCCGGCGAGAAGAGCGGGCTCGTCCCGACCCGCGCCTGGAAGCTTGCGACCACCGGCGTGGCCTGGCAGCGCGGCGAGACGATCAGCTGCGGCATCGGCCAGAGCTTTGTCTCGGTGACGCCGTTGCAGCTCGCGATCTATGCGGCGCGTCTGGCTACCGGACGGGTCGTCGTGCCGCGGCTGCTGCGCAAGCAGGGCCTGATGACGCTGGGCGGGCCGCTGCCGAGCGGGGTCAACCCAGACTTCGCGCCGCTGGGCGTGCAGCAGAAGCATCTTGAACTCGTGCTCGACGGCATGTATGGCGTCGTCAACGAGCAGCACGGTACCGCCTATGCGGCCCGCATTACCGATCCGGTCATGGCGATGGCGGGCAAGACCGGTACGGCGCAGGTTCACCACATCACCGAAGCGGAGCGCGAGCACGGTCATCTCACCGGCCAAAGCGTGCCATGGAAGCAGCGCGACCATGCGCTCTTCATCTCCTTCGCGCCGGCGAGCGCGCCGCGTTATGCCTGCGCCGTCGTGGTCGAGCACGGCGGCGCCAGCGGCGGCGAGGGCGGCGCCGTGGCGGCGCCGATCGCCCACGACCTCATGCTCGAGGCGCAGACGCGCGATCCCGTCGATCGCGTGCCGCCGCAGCCCTTCGAGCCGCCGACCACCGTGGCGCAGGGCTGAGCATGCGCGTGCTCGCGCATTGGATGGACGACGGGGCCGCGCGGCCGGGCCTGGCGGAGAAGCTCTTCAGCCTCAATTGGGGACTCGTGCTGCTGCTCGCCGCGGTGGCGGGCATCGGCTTCGCCACGCTCTATTCCGCAGCCAACGGGTCCTGGCATCCCTGGGCCAGCGCGCAGGCGATCCGCTTCGGCGTCGCTCTCATCTTGATGATGGTGGTGGCGGTCATCGACATCCGCACCTGGCTCAAGAGCGCCTATGCCGTCTATGGCGTGGCGATGCTGCTCCTCATTGCCGTCGAGCTGCGCGGCGCCGTCGGCATGGGAGCGCAGCGCTGGATCGATCTCGGCGTCATTCAGCTGCAGCCCTCCGAGATGATGAAGGTCGCGGCGGTGATGGCGCTGGCGCGCTATTTCAATGGCGTCACGGCGGAGGAGGTGGCGCGGCCGGTGCGGCTCATCGTGCCGATGCTCATGGTGCTCGCGCCGGCGCTCTTGGTGCTGAAGCAACCGGATCTTGGAACGGCACTGATGCTGGTCCTTGGCGGCGGCGCGATGTTCTTTCTCGCGGGCGTGCGGCTGTGGAAGTTCGGGCTGCTGCTGGCCGGCGGCGGCGCGGCGGTGCCGGTCGCCTGGCGGTTCCTGCGCGACTATCAGAAGAACCGCATTTACACCTTTCTCGATCCCGAGAACGATCCCTTGGGCGCCGGCTATCACAGCCTGCAATCGAAGATCGCGATCGGCTCGGGCGGGGTGTTCGGCAAGGGCTTCCTCGAGGGTACGCAGTCGCATCTGAGCTTTCTGCCCGAGCGGCAGACCGATTTCATCTTCACCATGCTGACCGAGGAGTGGGGCCTCGTCGGCGGTCTGGCGCTGCTCGGGCTCTATGTCCTGATCCTCGTCTACGGCTATGCCATCGCTTTCCGGAGCCGCAGTCATTTCGGCCGGCTGCTGGCCTTTGGCATCGCCACCAACTTGTTCCTCTACGTGTTCATCAATATGGCGATGGTGATGGGGCTCATCCCGGTGGTGGGCGTGCCGCTGCCGCTGATCTCCTACGGCGGGACGGCGATGCTGACGGTAATGTTCGGCTTCGGCCTGCTGATGAGCGTCTACGTCCACCGCGACGTCCGCATCAGCCGCCACGGCGACGCCGATCCGTGATCCGCCGGCGACGCGCTCGACAAGCGCGCGGCCCTTTGTTATAGGGGCGCTCCCGCGGCGGGTGCATAGCTCAGTTGGTAGAGCAGCTGACTCTTAATCAGCGGGCCGCAGGTTCGAGTCCTGCTGCACCCACCATCAAATTCGAGTAGTTACGCGGAGATCTGCGGACCCCGAAAGTCTTGTGTCCGCGTTATGTCCGTAACGACGATGGCCCGTACTGCGCGCCGGCCACGCCCTCCGTTGATCCACATCAAGGACGGGGCGCCGGACGGGATGATGATAAACGGGTCACCTTTCCGGAGGCAGTGCCATGGCCATTAGTATGCTGTCCACAGACCCGATCCGCGCGCACGCGAAACGTCTCGCCGCATTCGCTGTCTCACTCGTCTTCGCCATCGCGGCGCTGCCGGCGCTCGCCCAGCAGCAGCAGGCGGCGCCGAATGTCCCCGCCGCGCCTTACGGCTACGGTCACATGATGTGGGGCGGGCCATGGGGCGGGCCGGGCGGGGCGCCGGGATGGGGCTGGCATCCCTTCATGATCGTCGGCCCGATCTTCGTGCTGCTCGCCATCATCGGCATCATGGTCATCTTCGTGTGGCTGGTGCGCTGGGCGACCCGTGGCTATCCGTTTCATGGCCACGGCTCCCGCCATTTCCATGGCGGCTGCCCCTGGTGCGACGGCCCCGGCCGCGGCCGCGCCGCCCTCGACATTCTCGAGGAGCGCTTCGCCAGGGGCGAGATCGACAAGGGCGAGTTCGAGGAGAAGCGCAAGCTCCTCGGCCGCTAGTGGTGAAAATCAGACGGGCGAGTCCGCGCGATGCAACCCAAAGCAGGGTAGGATGGCCGACGCTTCGGGTTCCATCCGTTTGATTCTATGCACGAGAGCCGATCCCGTTCGATTCTATTCCGATGGGATCGGCTCTAACTACTTCGCCAACGCCGGATATGTTCCAATCTACCGGGATCGGCGCTAGCCAGCGCCTGTCCCACCTCGGCCAGCACCCCGTCCCAACTGCCCGGCTCCTGCTGTCGGAATAGCCGCATCCCTGGATACCAGGGGCTGTCGGCGCGGTGCAGCAGCCAGCGCCAGTCCGCCCGGAACGGCAGCATCAGCCAGACCGGCCGCCCTAGCGCGCCCGCGAGATGAGCGACGGAGGTATCGACGGCGATGACGAGATCCATAAGCATCAGGAGTGCCGCCGTCTCCCCCCAATCGCTGAGTGCGGCCTCGTGGGTGGCAAGGCCGGGAATGCCGATCGCCGTTTTCGCATCAACCGCACGCACGGATCTTTGGACGCAGTGAAACGAGACTTCCGCGCGGCCGAGGAGCGGCGCCAAATCGGCCAGCGCGATCGAGCGATGGGCATCGTTCGGATGCTCGGGGCTGCCCGACCAGGCAAGGCCGATCCGCGGACAGGTGCGGGGCCCGAGCCGGTTCTGCCAAGCGGCGACGCGAGCGGAATCCGCGGCGACATAAGGAATGGTCGCGGGAATATTGCCGAGATCGGTTCCGAACGCCAAAGGCAGGCTCATCAGCGGGCATTGCCACGCGAAATCCGGCAGCGCGTCGCCGCGCTCGAAGACCGCCGCGACCCCTTGCATCCCAGCGAAAAGCGGCCGCAGCCCCGGCAGGACTTCAAGCAGCACCGTCGCGCCGCGCTCGGCCACCATCGGCGCGTAGCGGGCGAACTGGATCGTGTCGCCCAACCCCTGCTCGGCATGGAGCAGAATGGTGGCGCCGGCGATGTCGGCGCCGCCGAGCCAGAGCGGCGCTCGCTGCGCCGCCGGGCTTTGCCGCAGCTCAGGCTTGAGCCGCCAGCGCGCCTCGTAGGCCGGCCAGGCTTGTCGGAAATCCCCTGCCGTCAGCAATGCCACCAACAGATTGAGCTCGGCCTGCTGCGATTGAGGATCGAGGGCAAGAGCGCGCCGGTAGCAGGGAATGGCCTCATCCGGCCGGTTCTGTTGCAGCAATGTCCCGCCGAGCCGCGTCCAGGCATGCGCCAGATCGGGCCGCAATTGCGTCGCGCGGCGGAAGCCGGCCTCGGCCTCGGCATGGCGGTCGAGCGCATCGAGCGCCAGGGCAAGGTTCATCTCCGCCGCGACCATGCCGGGCGCGCATTCGATGGCGGCGCGATGGCACGAAATCGCCTCCTCGAATCGGTGCAAAGCCTGCAGAGCGCACCCTAAATTATTGAGAACAAGGGGGTTTTTTGGGTCATATTCCGCCGCCCGGCGGAGCAGGTCAAATGCCTCCGCGCCAGCGCCGGCCGACAGCGACAGCATTCCCAGAAGGTGCAGGGCGCCGGGGTGAGAGGGCGCCGCCTGGAGGATAGCGCTGCAGAGTCGACGCGCTTCCTCCGGCCGGCCCGCGGCATGGCTCTCGACGGCACGGCGCAGGGACGTCTGATGATCCGCGGAAGCTGCGGCTTCGTCCATCACCCGATGAGCACCGTCGGACAGCCCAGGATGATCGCGCCGCCATGCGCGCAAGAATCGCCCAGCCGCGCCGCCGGCATGCCGGAGATGAGAACCGTGGCAGAGCCGACAATGATGGTGTCCGGCGGACCGACGCAGGTTACCAGATCACCGACGCGTGCGGCCGGCATGCCGCCGATCAGCACGGTCGGAGCGCCCGGCCCGGCGATCGGCCCGCCGACATGCGGGACAACGCCGGTGACCATCGGACAAACATGCATGTCCAGCAGTCGCGCAGCCGGCATGCCCATTGTGCGTCTCCCTGTTGCTCGGGCCCCTAGGCCTGCTGACGCTCGCGACCGCTTCCGCCACCGGCGATGTCGATGCCGTAATCGAGAAAGCGGCGGTATTTCTCGAATGCCTTCTGCGGCTCCGTCTGCACGGCGGCGAGCAGGATCGCGCCCGCCACAGCGGCGCCGGTCAGCGGGTCCCCCGGCGGCACGACCGGGGCGTTCGGCGGCGCCATGCTGCCGCCCGACCAGAAGGCCGCCACCGCCGCCCAGCTTGCCGGCGCGCGAAATCCCGCGGCTTCGGCCGTTACCATCGCTTCGCGTCGCTTCTCCTCGCTCGGCGCCATGACCCAGCCTTCCGCCGCCTGCACCGCCGCGAGCAGCGCGGGAGCGGCATCGGCCGGCAGCATATCGCGGGCGCACAGGCACGCCCACCATACCGCCTCCCGCTTGGGCAAGGAGTGCGCGAGGAACCGCACCGCATCCGAAAGAAGTCCGCGCTTCATCAGAAGGTCGAGGTTGGCGCTCGCATCGAGCGCCGGATCGAGCGCGGCGATCCCCGCAGCGCTCAAATTCGCGCGCGCGGCGGCGGTACGCGTATCGGCGGCAGCCATTTTTTTCAGGGGCGGCATCGCGGACCGAATGTTCCTCGTCCGGGTTATGACATCCGTTGCTGCGGCATGCCCGGCTTCTAGCCGATCATGGTAATGCCGCCTTGAAGCTGCAGCATCGCATCGCCGCCGATCTGCGTCATCAGGCCTTTCACCTGCGTTTGCGTCTGGCCCTCGATCGAGACCATCATCCCCTGGATGGTGACCCCCATCTGGTCGATCTTGATCGAATTCTCGCCGACCTTCAGCTCGATCGACTGCATCGCCTCCGTGCTCACGCTGCCGAGCGAAACCTTCGTCGTCTGATTCCCCATCTTGATCTCGAGGCTGTCATTGCCCATCGAGATCGTGACCGAGCGATTGCCTTGGCCGATCTGGTGCGTATCGTTGCCGGTATTGACGACGACCGAACGATTGCCCTGCTGGATCGTCACCGACTCGTTACCCTGCTTGACCTTCTCGGTTCTGTCGTTCGTGACCTCGATCGTCTGATTGTTGCCGATCTTGAGATCCTGATCGTGCTTGACGAGGCAATTGAAGTCCTTCTCGGCTTGAAGATAGACCTCCTCCGAACCCTTCTTGTCCTCGAAGCGCAGCTCGTTGAAGTTGCTGGCGGCGCCGTTGACGGTGGAACGGGTCTTGTAGCCGCTCTGTGTCTTGTTGTCCGGCAAGGTGTAAGGCGGCATGTTGTCGGCGTTGTAGACCGAGCCGACGACCAGCGGCCGATCGGGATCGCCCTCGAGGAAGCTCACCACGACCTCATGACCGACCCGCGGCAAGTAGATCGTGCCAAATTGCTTGCCGGCGATGCTCTGCGCCACGCGAATCCAGCACGACGTCTTTTTCTTCCGATCCCAGGGAAACTGCACTTGGATGCGGCCGTATTTATCGGTGGTGATTTCGTCGGAGGACGAGGCGCCCACGACGATTGCCGTCTGCGGGCCGCTGATC
>DATNIY010000083.1:0-11099 GCA_035604195.1 Allostellaceae bacterium | reverse complement strand
TCACCGGCCACAAGCAGGACGAGCTCGAGTTCATCAAGATCTACGCCAACTCGCACTATGTGACGCCGTGCCCGACCCTGGTGCAGGCGATCAAGGCGATCAAGGGCGAATTGAAATTGCGGCTCGACCAGCTCCACGCCCAGGGCCGGTTGCTCGAGGCGCAGCGGCTGGAGCAGCGCACCACCTTCGACATCGAGATGATGGCGGCGACCGGGAGCTGCGCCGGCATCGAGAACTACTCGCGCTATCTCACCGGCCGCAAGCCGGGCGAGCCGCCGCCGACGCTGTTCGAATACCTGCCCGAGGACGCGCTCGTCTTCGTCGACGAGAGCCATGTCACCATCCCGCAATTGGGCGGCATGTATCGCGGCGACTACGCGCGCAAATCGACGCTTGCCGAATACGGCTTCCGTCTGCCCTCCTGCATCGACAACCGGCCCTTGAAGTTCGAGGAATGGGACGCGATGCGCGGCCAGACCACCTGTGTTTCGGCGACCCCCGGGCCCTGGGAGATCGAGCGCGCCGGCGGCGTCTTCGTCGAGCAGGTGGTGCGCCCGACCGGCCTCGTCGATCCCGTGCCCATCGTGCGGCCGGTCGAGAGCCAGGTCGACGACCTCATGGCGGAATGCCGCGACTGCGCCCGCAACGGCCAGCGCGTCCTGGTCACCACCCTCACCAAGAAGATGGCGGAGGCGCTCACCGAGTATTTCCACGAGAACGGCATCCGCGTGCGCTACCTGCACTCCGACGTCGACACGCTCGAGCGCATCGAGATCATCCGCGATCTGCGCCTGGGCGTCTTCGACGTGCTCGTCGGCATCAACCTATTGCGCGAAGGGCTCGACATTCCGGAATGCGCATTGGTCGCCATTCTCGATGCCGACAAGGAGGGCTATCTGCGCTCGCGCACCGCGCTCATCCAGACCATCGGCCGCGCCGCACGCAACCTCGAAGGCCGCGCCATCCTCTATGCCGACCGCATGACCGACAGCATGCGCGCCGCCATCGAGGAAACCAACCGCCGGCGCGAGAAGCAGCAGGCCTACAACGCCGCGCACGGCATCACGCCCGAGAGCGTCAAGCGCGCGATATCCGACATCCTCGAGAGCGTCTATGAGCAGGATCACGTAACGATCGGCACCGGCGCGGATTCGGCGCTGCATTATCAGGGCTCGAACCTCAAAGCCGTCCTCGCCGATCTCGAGAAGCGCATGCGCGCCGCCGCCGCCGATCTCGAGTTCGAGGAGGCGGCGCGTCTCCGGGACGAGATTCGCCGGCTCGAGCAGTTCGACCTCGGCATCGATGAGGCGGACGGGAGCGCGCGACCCAGGGGCCGCTCGCAGGCCGGCCGCGCCGGCACCTCGGCCAAGCAGCTCGCCAAGGCAAAGGCGCGCGCTCGGCATCGGCAGGCGCATTGATGGCCGGCGGCGGCCTGGCGCGCGCGGCGCTGATCACCGGCGCGGCCCAGCGCATCGGCCGCGCCATCGCCCTGGAACTCGCCGCCGACGGCTGGGCGGTGGCGGTTCATTACCGCCGCTCGGCCGCCGCGGCCGAGGAGCTGGCGGCGCAGATCGGCGCGAATGGCGGCCGGGCCATCGCGCTTGCCGCCGATCTCGCCCGGGAGTCCGAGACCATCGGATTGATTCCGGCGGCCGCACGGGCGTTGGGTCCGCTCGGCGTCCTCGTCAACAACGCCTCGGTGTTCGAGAACGACCACGCGCTCTCGGTCACGCGCGCGAGCTGGGAGCGCCACCTCGAAACCAATTTGCGCGCGCCCTTCGTCCTCATGCAGGAATTCGCCCGGCACCTGCCCGAGGATCGCGAGGGTGCGATCATCAACCTCGTCGACGAGCGCGTGTGGAACCTGACCCCGCATTTTGTCTCCTACACGCTGAGCAAGGCGGGCTTGTGGACCCTGACGCAGACCATGGCGTTGGCACTGGCGCCACGCATCCGCGTCAACGCCATCGGGCCTGGCCCGACCTTGCCGAGCCCGCGGCAGACTGACGAGCAGTTTCGCCGCCAGTGCGAAGCGATGCCGCTGAAGCGCGGCACGACGCCCCAAGAGATCGCCGCAGCGGTCCGCTTCATCCTGGCGGCGCCGGCGATGACCGGCCAAATGATCGCGCTCGATGGCGGCCAACATCTGGGCTGGGCGCCCGGGAGTGCGGCACCATCTGCGCTCGAATAACGTCGCCTCGGCTCGCCGTTTCATTGTAGCTAAGCCGCGGACAGCGGGCGATTTTTGCCCGCGGGCTCCGCCCGGCCGCCGCTCCCGAACGGTTGTTCACAGGGACATTTTGCCGCAGCGGAAGTCGCCGATAAAAGGGTCCTGTTAATGAGTGTTACAGAAGATTCATACTTGACAACGACAATATTAAATTAATTCAAAGACTTATGAAAAATGCCCGTTTCTTGGGCAAAGACGGGAAAGCCGCGATTTCACGATGATCGGATGGCGGCCGGCGCGTCTTACCAACCGACTTGTCCACAGGCCTCGTGGATATTCGCGCCGGCGCCGCAGCGCCGCCACTTCGCGCCAAAGTTGACGCGGCGGCGGCGGCGCGCCAAGTGAGAGACGCGGCTAAACCCATGACGGCAGAGCAAGACACGGACGAAGCGGCAGATCCATCCGAGACGGCCGAGGAGGCCGCGCCGGCCGGCGGCACGCTCGCGCGCGGCCTCGAGGTGATCCGCGCGGCGCTGAAAACCCTGCCCGCCGGCCCCGGCGTCTATCGCATGCTCAATGCCAAGGGCGACGCGCTCTACATCGGCAAGGCGCGCAGCCTGAAGAGCCGGGTCGCCAACTACGCGCATCTCGGTAATCTCTCGAACCGCCTTCGGCGGATGGTGTCGGAGACAAGGTCGCTCGAGGTCGTCGTCACCCACACCGAGGTCGAGGCGCTGCTGCTCGAGTGCAATCTCATCAAGCGCCTGATGCCGCACTACAACGTGCTGCTGCGCGATGACAAGTCGTTCCCCTACATCCATCTCACCGGCGACCACAAATTTCCGCAGCTCGCCAAGCATCGTGGCGCGCGTGGCGAGGCCGGGGACTATTTCGGGCCGTTCGCTTCGGCCGGCGCGGTCAACCGGACGCTGATCGCCCTGCAGCGCGCCTTCCTGCTGCGCTCCTGCAGCGACAGCATCTTTGCGAGCCGGACGCGGCCCTGCCTGCTCTACCAGATCAAGCGCTGCAGCGGTCCCTGCGTCGGCCGCATCGACGAGGCCAGCTATACTCGTCTCTTGGAGGAAGCGCGCGCCTTCCTCGCCGGGCGCAGCCAGGAAATCCAACAGGAGCTGGCAAGCCGCATGCAGGAGCGCTCCTCGGCGCTCGATTTCGAAAGCGCCGCCCTGATCCGCGACCGCATCCGCGCCTTGACCCAGGTGCAGGGCCGCCAGGACATCAACGTCCAGACTCTCGGCGATGCCGATATCATCGCCTGCCACCAGGCGGGCGGCCACACCTCGATCCAGGTCTTCTTCTTCCGCGGCGGCCAAAATTGGGGAAACCGCGCCTATTTCCCGAGCCACGACCGGCAGCTCGGCATCGAGGAAGTGCTCGGCGCGTTTCTCGGGCAGTTCTACGATAACAAGCCGCCGCCGCCGCTGGTGTTGACGAGCCATGTGCCGGCCGACCGGGAACTCCTCGAGGCCGCGCTCGGCGCCCATGCCGGGCGCAAGGTCGAGCTGGCGACGCCGCAGCGCGGCGACAAGCGCAAGCTGGTCGAACATGCTCTGGTCAATGCGCGCGAGGCGCTCGCCCGCCGGCTCGCAGAAAGCTCGACCCAGCAGAAGCTGCTGCGCGGCGTCGCCGACGCCTTCGGCCTCGAGGCGCCGCCGCAGCGCATCGAGGTGTATGACAACAGCCACATCCAGGGCAGCCACGCCGTCGGCGCAATGATCGTCGCCGGACCCGAGGGCTTCAGCAAGAGCGCCTACCGCAAATTCACCATGCGCGGCATAGATCCGACGCGGCCGCTGCCGCCCGAGGCCGAGGCGGGACTGGGCGCGGCGGTCGACGCCGCCAGCGAGCCGCCGCCGCGCGGCGTCCGTCCGGGCGACGATTACGCCATGATGCGGGAGATGCTGAGCCGACGCTTCGCCCGCGCGCTCAAGGAGGATCCCGAACGCGAGCGCGGCACCTGGCCCGACCTCATCCTCATCGATGGCGGCGCGGGCCAGCTTTCCTCGGCGCAGCGCGTGCTTGACGATCTCGGCATCGACGACGTGGCGGTCATCGCCATTGCCAAGGGCCCCGACCGCGACGCCGGCCGCGAGCGCTTCTTCCTGCCGGGACGGCCGCCCTTAACCCTCGAGCCCAAGGACCCCGTGCTCTATTTCCTGCAGCGCCTGCGCGACGAGGCGCACCGCTTTGCCATCGGGACGCACCGCGCCAAGCGGATGAAGGCGGTTGGCCAATCGCCCCTCGACGAGATCCCCGGCATCGGGGCGCGGCGCAAGCGGGCGCTGCTTCATCATTTCGGCTCGGCCCGCGGCGTCGGCGTTGCCGGCCTCGAGGATCTCGCGCGGGTCGAAGGCATCAGTAAAACCGTCGCCAAAAAGATTTATGACCATTTCCATGCCGAAGGATAAACTCGGTTGCAGTCTTCCGCCGCGGCATGGCGGAACGGGATTTACACAATGTTGACGACGCTTCCCAACCTGCTCACGCTGTCGCGAATCGTGGCGATCCCGCTGGTGATCGTCACCTTCTACCTGCCATCGCCGCTCGGGCCGTGGGCCGGCTGCGTCATCTTCTCCTTGGCCGCGGTGACCGATTGGCTCGACGGGCGGCTCGCGCGCCTGTGGCAGCAGCAATCGGAGCTGGGCCGCTTTCTCGACCCGATCGCCGATAAGCTCTTGGTCGCGGCGACGCTGTTCATGCTGGGCGCGACGCAGCGCATCTCGCAGCCGGCGATTCTGCCGGCGCTGGTGATCCTGAGCCGCGAGATCCTGGTCTCGGGGCTGCGCGAGCATCTCGCGGGCTTGCGCGTGCGCGTGCCGGTCTCGCGCCTCGCCAAATGGAAGACCGCGATCCAGATGGTGGCGATCGGCGTCTTGCTGGTCGGCGATGCCGGACCCGCCTTCCTGCCGGTGCGCGGCTTGGGCGAGACGTTGCTGTGGCTCGCCGCCGCGCTCACGCTCATGACCGGCTACGATTACCTGCACGCCGGGCTCACCCATATCAACGAAGATCAGCCGGCGATCAAGGCGGCAAAGCCGAGCCGCGCCACGTGAGAGGCGGCGGCATGCGCATCTTCGGTCTCGCCGGCTGGAGCGGCAGCGGCAAGACAACCTTGATGACGCAGCTGCTGCCGGCGCTGATCGCGCGCGGCCTCACCGTCTCGACAGTGAAGCACGCGCACCACAGCTTCGACGTCGACCAGCCTGGCAAGGACAGCTGGAATCACCGCCAGGCCGGAGCGAGGGAGGTCCTGGTCGCCTCCTCCGAGCGCTGGGCGCTGATGCATGAGCACCGCGGCGCGGTCGAGCCCAGCCTCGCCGAGCTGCTGCGCCACATGACGCCCGTCGATCTCGTCCTCGCCGAAGGCTTCAAGCGCGAGCCGCATCCCAAGCTCGAAGTGCACCGCGTCGCACTCGGCAAGCCGCTCATCTGCCGCGACGATTCGAGCTTCGTCGCGGTTGCCTCGGACGAGCCCATTCCCGGGCTCGCGCTGCCGCGCCTGGCGCTCGCGGATGTCGCGGGCATCGCCGACTTCATCATCGCCCACAGCCGGCTCGAGGCCGCCGATGGCGCAGTTGAGCGATGATTGCTTCGCCTTCGGCGGCGCGTTGATGTCGGGCGCGGAGGCGCTCGAGCGCCTGCGCGCCGTGCCGCTCGCCGCCCCGCCGCGCGAGGCCGTTCCGCTGACCGAGGCGCTGGGGCGCATCCTCGCCGAGCCGATCGTGGCACCCCGCGACGTGCCGCCGCACGACAATGCCGCGGTCGATGGCTATGCCGTGTTCTTCGACGACCTCGCGGGAAATGGCCCGACGCTGCTGCCGATCGCCGGCCGTGCCGCCGCCGGCCATCCGCTCGGCCGCCCGGCGCGGCGCGGCGAAGCGATCCGCATCTTCACCGGCGCGCCCATGCCCGAAGGGCCGGACACTGTGCTGATGCAAGAGGATTGCCGCGAGAGCGAGGGGCGCGTCAGCCTGCCCCCGGGCATCAAGCGTGGCGCCAACCGAAGGCGGGCGGGCGAGGATGTGCGAGCCGGCAGCACCGTGCTCGCCCCGGGCGCAAGGCTGCGGCCGCAAGAGATCGGCCTCGCGGCCTCGCTTGGTCTGACCGAGCTTCCCGTCCACCGGCGCGTGCGCGTGGCCCTGGCTTCGACCGGCGACGAAGTGCGCGAGCCCGGCCAGGAACTTCCGCCGGGCGCAATCTACGATTCGAACCGCTACGTAATTGCCGCGTTGCTGCACGGGCTGGGCTGCGTCGTCAGCGATCTCGGCATCCTGCCCGATCGCGCCGAGACGCTGCGCGATGCGCTCGCCGCTGCGGCACGCTCGCACGATTTGGTCATCACCTCGGGCGGCATGTCCACCGGCGACGAGGACCACGTCAAAGCGACGGTCGAGGCGCAGGGGAAATTGCATTTCTGGCGGCTCGCCATCAAGCCCGGCCGCCCGGTAGCGATGGGGCAGTTGGGCGGCGTGCCTTTCATCGGCCTCCCCGGCAATCCGGTCGCGGTCATGGTGACATTTCTGCTGCTGGCGCGCCCCTTGATCCTGCGGCTCGCCGGCGCCGCGGAGCACGCGCCGCGGCCCTACCGTGTGGCCGCCGGCTTCGCCTATGCCAAGAAGGCCGGCCGCTGCGAATATCTGCGCGCTCGGCTCCGGCGCGGCGAGGATGGCGGCTGGATCGCGGAGAAATTCCCGCGCGACGGCGCCGGCATTCTCACTTCGATGGTCGAGGCGGACGGGCTCGTTGTATTGGGCGAAGAGGTCAGCCGGATCGCCCCGGGCGAGACCGTCGATTTCCTGCCCTTCAGCGAATTCATGGTATAGCCGCGCGGTTGAAACCGCTGCCGGGAAGGGCTAGCTCTCAGCCTGGAGGAGAGCGATGAAGCTCCTGTATTTCGCCTGGCTCAGGACCAAGATCGGCAAGGCCGAAGAGACCATCGAGCCGCCGGCGGAGATCGCGACGGTGGCGGCGCTCATCGACTGGCTCAAGGCGCGCGGGCCGGGCTTCGCCGACGCGCTCAAGAACGCCAAGCTCGTGCGCGTCGCGGTGAATCGGGAATATGTCGGCTGGGACCACCCCGTGCGGCCCGGCGATGAGGTGGCGCTGTTCCCGCCGGTCACCGGAGGCTGAGAAGATGATTCGCGTGCAGCACGAGGATTTCGACGTCGGCGCCGAGCTCGTCGCGATCGGTCGCGGCAATACGCGCATCGGCGGGCTTGTTTCCTTCGTCGGGCTGGTGCGCGAACGCGCCGGCGGCGAGGCCATCACCGCCATGACGCTCGAGCATTATCCCGGCATGACCGAGCGTGAACTCGGCGCCATCGAAGCCGAAGCGCGGCAGCGCTGGCCGCTCGAGGAATGCCTCATCATCCACCGCTACGGCAAGCTCGCGCCGGGCGACCGCATCGTGCTGGTGGTGACGGCGTCCGCCCATCGCGAGGCCGCCTTCGCGAGCTGCCAGTTCCTGGTCGATTGGCTCAAGACCAAGGCGCCGTTCTGGAAGCTCGAGGAAACGTCCGCGGGCGGGCGCTGGGTCGAGGCGCGCGACGGCGACGCGGAATCCGCCAAGCGCTGGGTGGCGGAATAGCGCGGCTCAGGCCGCCGCGGCGGCGTGCGTGAGGCGGTCGAAATCCTCGATCAACATCTTGCACACCGCGCCGGGCGTGAAGCGATAGCGCTCGATCTCGCGGACCGGCGTCACTTCGGCAGCGGTGCCGGTGAGGAAGACCTCTTGCGCCTTGGCAAGCTCATCGGGCCAGATCGCCCGTTCCACCACCTTGAGCTGGCGCGCGCGCGCCAAGGCGATGACCGTGCGCCGGGTGATGCCGTCGAGGAAACAATCCGGCATCGGCGTATGCAGCTCGCCGTCGATCACCAAAAAGATGTTGGCGCCGGTCGCCTCGGCGATCTGGCCGCGCCAGTCCAGCATCAGCGCGTCGTCGCAGCCTTTGGCCTCGGCGTCATGCTTCGACAGCGTGCAGATCATGTAGAGGCCGGCGGCCTTGGCCTGAGTCGGCGCGGTGTTGGGCGCGGGCCGCGCCCATTTCGACCAGCACATGCGGATGCCTTTGAGCTTTGCCTCCGGCGCGAAATAAGCCGGCCACTCCCAGGCGGCGACCGCCAAGTGAATCTTGGTCAATTGCGCCGCCACGCCCATCTGCTCGGCGCCGCGCCAAGCGAGCGGCCGGACGTAACCGTCGGAGATGCCCATCGCCTTCACCTCCGCATTGGAGGCCGCCATGATCTCATCGCGGCTCCAGGGGATGTCGAAGCCGAGGATGCGGCCGGAATCGATGAGCCGCTGGCTGTGCTCTTTCAGCTTGAAAATCCGTCCGCCATAGACTCTTTCCCCTTCGAAGACGCAACTTGCATAATGCAGCGCATGAGTCAGCACATGGACCTTGGCGTCGCGCCACGGCGTGAGCGTGCCGTCGAACCAAATGGAGCCGTCGCGGTCGTCGAAGGGCAGCATGGCCATGTCAGCGTTCCCCATCGTCCTTTACGCCGGATTATCCTCCGCCGGCTCGAACGATCAAACCGGATCAGCCAAAATATGTCAACATGTCTGACGTAAAATCGGCGGGCAATTTGCTCTTCCTGCGCGAGGCGGAGCTGCGCCAGGGCATCGAGCTGCTTTTTTACGCCTATCGCGATTTTACCGCCGAGCCCGACGCCATGCTGGCGCGCTACGGTTTCGGCCGGGCCCATCACCGGGTGATCTATTTCGTCGGCCGGCATCCCGAGATGACCGTCAGCGAGCTTCTGGGCATCCTCCGCATCACCAAGCAGAGCCTAAGCCGGGTCTTGGGCCAGTTGGTGCGCCAGGGCTTCATCGTACAGCGGCCGGGCAGCCGCGACCGGCGGCAGCGCCTGCTGGAGCTCACGCCGAAGGGCGTCGAACTCGAGCGGCAGCTCTCCGAAAATCAGCGCCAGCGCATCGCGCGCGCCTATCGCGCCGCCGGCGCCCAGGCGGTCGAGGGCTTCCGCAAGGTCATGCTCGGCATCATCTCGAGCGATGCCGACCGCCGGCGCTTCGAGCGAACCCCGCCGCGCTGACGCGTGTTCGGCGCGCCCGGCCTCTGTATAATGGCGCGATGGACGGTAATGGCGCCACCGGCGGGGCGGAGCCGCATCTCCTGGTGGTCGACGACGATGCGCGGCTGTGCGAGCTGTTGCGGCGCTATCTCTCGGAGCGGGGCTTTCGCGTCACCATGGCGGCCAACGCCGCCGAGGCGCGCGCCAGGCTTGCCGGGCTGGACTTCGATCTCCTGGTCCTCGATGTGATGATGCCGGGCGAGGACGGCTTCGCTCTCACCCGCAGCCTCAGGGCCTCGAGCCGCATCCCCATTCTCATGCTCACT
Organism: Allostellaceae bacterium; assembly: GCA_035604195.1. Classification (GTDB taxonomy): domain Bacteria; phylum Pseudomonadota; class Alphaproteobacteria; order ATCC43930; family CGMCC-115725; genus DATJLY01. The sequence goes on along the minus strand of DATNIY010000083.1, from coordinate 1,550 downwards.
GCCATGGCGGAGCCGGACAATCGCATCGCCGGGCTCGAATGCGGCGCCGACGATTATCTGGTCAAGCCCTTCGAGCCGCGCGAGCTCTTGCTGCGCATCCGCAACATCTTGCAGCGCGTGCGCGAGACCGACGCGGGGGCGGAGATTCGCCTCGGCGCCTGCCGCCTCGATCTGCGGCGCGGCGAGCTTTATCGCGGCGCCGAGCCGGTGCGGCTGACCGCCGCCGAAGCCGCGCTTCTCATCGCCTTGGCGCGCAAGGCGGGCGAGCCGGTCTCGCGCGAAAGCCTGTCGCAGGAAGCGCAGTTCAGCGGGAATTTGCGCACCGTCGATGTGCAGATGACCCGGCTGCGCCGCAAGATCGAGCGCGATCCGAAATTCCCGCGCTACCTCCAAACGGTGCGAGGAACGGGCTATGTCCTCAAGCCCGATTGAGCGCGCCGGCATAAAATCGGCGCTCTTCGCACCGGCGGAGCGGGGCGACGCGACGGCCGACAGCCACCGGCGCTGGTTCAAGCGGATTCTGCCGCGCTCGCTCTATGGCCGCTCGCTGCTCATCCTCATCCTGCCCTTGGTGCTCGCCCAGCTCATCGCCACCTGGATTTTCTATCACCGCCACTGGGAGACGGTGGCGCGCCGGCTATCGGCCGGGGTTGCGGGCGACATCGCCATGATCGTCGAGTCGCTTCCCTATGCGGAGAGCGAGGAGGAGCGCCAGCAGCTCTTCAACCGCGCCACCAGAACGACGGAGCTGTACTATGGCTTCCAACCCGGCGAGAAGCTGCCGAAGGGCATGCGGCATTCGGACAACGGTCCGGTCGAGGACGAGCTTGCCGTCGCTTTGGCCGAGCGGGTGAATCGGCCATTCCTGATCGACGCCGATTTCGACCCGCGCGACTTCGTCATCTCGATCGAAGTACCCGGCGGCGTCCTGCAAGTGGCGGCCCCGCGCGAGCGGCTGTTCACATCGACGACCTACATTTTCGTGCTGTGGATGGCGGGCTCGTCCTTGGTGCTCTTGGCCGTCGCCTCGCTGTTCATGCGCAATCAGGTGAAGTCCCTGCGCCGGCTCGCCGCCGCCGCCGAAGCCTTCGGCAAGGGCCGCGACGTCGCCAATTTCAAGCTCGCCGGCGCCAGCGAAGTGCGCCAGGTCGGCGCGGCCTTCCTGCGGATGCGCGAGCGCATCCAGCGCCAGATCACCCAACGCACCGAGATGCTGGCGGGCGTCTCGCACGATCTGCGCACGCCCTTGACCCGCATGCGGCTCGCCGTCGAACTCATGGACGAGGATGCAAGCGCCGCCGAGCTCAAGGCCGATATCGCGGTCATGCAGCGGATGGTGCAGGGCTATCTCGACTTCGCCCGCGGCGAAGGCACGGAGGAGCCGCGCGAGACCGATTTGGCGCTCCTCATCGAGGAGCTGGTCGCGGCGGCGCGCCGCGACGGCGCCAACATTTACGCGGCCCTGCCCGAGGATTGCGTTCTGATACTGAGGCCCGATGCGATGCGGCGCTGCCTCGACAATCTCATCGGCAACGCCCGCCGCTATGGCC
>DATNIY010000082.1:0-22419 GCA_035604195.1 Allostellaceae bacterium | reverse complement strand
GCTGCAACTCTGACCGACGGTCGTTGCGCCAGCGAGCGACAGCGAGGCTGGCGTCCGCTTCAACGGCGGCGTCCGCGCTTTCTTCGATGAGCGTCGCCAGCATCGGCGCGTCTGCTGCGTCTAGGCGCCACTCGCCCGCTGCCGTCGTCACGCGATAACCGCGCGCACGGAGGAGCCGCTCCGCCTCGGCGGGCGCGTCGGGCCCGAGCGCGGATCCAAAGCCTTTGTCGCTGCGCTGGTGCCGGACAAAGGCCTGCGTGATCGCGGCATCGTCGGGATGCGCCGGCTGCCAGTCGCGCCGGGCATCGACGCTGAGCGCGGCGAGGAACGGAACGCGCGCCGCCGCAAGACGATCGGCGAGCGCCTCAAGCCACGGCATGGAGACGAGATCGAGCAGCGCCGCGCAGGTGACGCCATGGACGCTCAGCGGCATTCCCACGATTCCGCGCGCGAGATCGAGTGCCACGCTGTGCGCACGCCATTGCGCGGCGCCGGTCATCACCGTGACCACGCCGCTGCCGTGGCTGACGCGCCAGCCCTGGCCGCGCGCCCATTGCGCGATCTCCGATGCCTGGTGCGAGAGAAGCGCGCGGTCGTGATCGACGAGGCGCCAGTCCTGGTCACCTGGGATCAACGGCGCCAGCGCGCGGAAATTCGCGCCGCTGCCGGCGCCGAGATCGACGATGGAAGCGGGCGCGCCGCCCGCTCGGCCGCGCACGGCGGCGCCGAATTGGCGGGCGAGGGCGCGGCTCCGGGCGCGGAGATCATGCGGCTCGCGCAGCCGCAGCCAATCGAGACCGAACCCCTCGCTCACGCCGTCAGCCGGTCGAGTGCCGCGGCCCAGTCCGCGACCGCGCGCGGCCAATCCGGCAACCGCGCGCCCGCCTTGCGCGCGCCCGCCGCGAGGCGCGCGCGCAGCGCCGGCTCGTCGAGGAAGCGCCGCAAGGCCTCCGTGAAGGCGGCGGCATCGCCGGGCGGCACCAGCAGTCCCGCGCTCGGGGGCACGGTGTCGGGAATGGCGCCGGCCGTGGTGGAGATCAGCGGCAGGCCGTGCGCCAGCGCTTCCGCCAGCGCCATGCCATAGCCCTCGTGGAACGACGGCAGCACCGCGCAATCCGCGGCGGCGTAGGCTTCGCCCAGTCGCTCCGGCGGCCATTCGCCCTCGAGCGCGATCCGACCCTTCAAGCCGCGCCGGCCGATCTCGTAGCGCACCGCGGAGGCCGTCTCGCGATCGCGCGTGAGGCTGCCGATGCAGCGGCATGTCCAAGACCGATCGGCAAGCGCCGCCAGGGCTTCGACCAGAACGAGATGACCCTTGCGCGGCGTGAGGCTGGCGACGCAGACGAAGTCGACACGCGAGCGCAGGGGTCGCCGCCTCGACAGGCGCGCCGGCTTCGCCGTGCCCGGCGGCGTCACCGCGATCCGCGTGCGCAGCACGCCATAGGCCGCGACCAGCCGTGCGGTGCTCTCGCTCGGCGCCAGTACGCCGCGCGCGAGCTTGAGGAGCCGCGCCTCGAGGGCCGCGATGCGCTTGCGCTCGCGGTCGCTAAAGCCGGTCTCGTCGGCGAGCGGATGGTGCACGAAGGCGACGATCTCGAGGCGCCTCGCCTCGCGCTCGAGGCAATCGGCGAAGGCGAGGAGTGCCAGACCGTCGATCACCGCCACGGTGCCGTCGGGTAAGCGCGCGAGCGCCTCGGCCGCGGCTGTGTGCGCGGCGGCGTCGGGCTCGGGATATCGACCGCCGAGCTCGATGGCGTCGATGGCGCGGCCGCTCGCGCGCAAGCCCTCGACCACGTGCCGGTCGAAGAGATAGCCGCCGGTGAGCTGGTCGAGCGCGCCCGGCACCAGGAATGCGATCACCCCAGCGGTCCCTCGAAAGCCGCCCAGGCCACCGGCGATTCCCGCACCACGATCCGGAGCGAGGCGAGGGCGTCCGCCGTGCCGGGCCCAAGCGCGCCCTCGGCGATATGCGCCTTCAGTCGGCGGAAGATCTCGCCCGCCAGGAACTCCGTCGTGGTGTTGCGGCCGCGGAACTCCGGCAGCTCGTCAAGGTTCCGATAGTTGAGGGCGGACAAGATCTCCTTGAGGGTCGCGAGTGCGCGGCCGATGTCGCAGACGAGCCCGTCGGCGTCGAGCTGCGCGCGGCGCACCTCCAGCTCCACCGCGAAGGTGGCGCCGTGCAGCTGCTGCGCCGGCCCGAAGATCTCGCCGACGAAACTGTGGGCGATCATCACGTGATCGCTGACCGCGAGGCTGTACATGAGACACTCCTGTGCCAGCGGCGACTCTAGCGCGGCATCACCGAGAAATAGAAGGCATAGAACGCGAGCCAGATCGCGAGCCAGGTGATCTGAAGGTATCGGCGGGGCGCCGGGATCCTGGGCGCGAGCCACGCGGCGATTGCCGTCAGGCCGGCGAAACGCGGCAGGCGCGCGAGCACGCTCGCCACCAGGAAGAGCGGGTAGGGAACGCCCTGCGCGCCCGCGGCGGCGGCATAGATCTTGTAAGGCGTGCCGGAGAGCGGACCCAGCACCATGGCAGAGAGGCCGCTCGCTCTGATGTCGCCTTGCACCCGCGCCACCATCTCGGGAGAGATCGCCGGCACCCTGGCGAGCCACGCCATGACGGCGTCGGGCATGTGCGCGGCGAGACCATAGGTGACGGTGCCCCCGATCAGCGCTCCCGCGAGCGCAAAGCCCGAGGCAACGAGGCCGGCGCGCAGGCCGCGAAAGGCGCCCACATAGGTCAGGATCACGTCGGGCACCAGGAAGAAGACCGTGGCCTCGGAGAAGCCCCAGAGGGCCGCCGCGGTCCTAGCGCGCATCCCTAGCCATACGTCACGACTTCGCAGAGCGCGCCGTCCGGCGCCGCGGCAAGGCGGGCCATGGTGTCGGGCAGAGCCTCGAAGCGGCTCTCGCCGGTGATCAGCCGATCGAAGATGTCATCGGCGAGGAGGTCGAGCGCCAGCGAGAGACGCTCGCGGTGGCTGCGGCGCGCACGGCGGGATGCGGCGATCGAGCCCACCTGCGAGGAGACCAGACGCAGCCGGCGCGCGTGAAAAGCCTCGCCGAGCGGCACGGCGACGGGCTCGTCGCCGTACCAGCTGAGCTCCACCACCCACGCCTCGAAGCCCGCGCGGCCGAGCGCGGTGGCAAGCCCGGCCTCGGTGCCGCTCGCGTGGAACACGATGTCGGCCTCGCCGCGCGCCTTGTCCGGCGGCGCGAAGCGGCAGCCGAGCGCCTCCGCGAGCGCTGCCCGGCGCGGATCGATGTCGACGAGCTCCACGCTGGTGCCGGGAATGCGCGCCGCCAAGGCCGCCACCAGCGAGCCCACCACGCCCGCACCCACCACCGAGACACGATCGCCGACGCGCACGCCCGCGTCCCAGTGCGCGTTGAGGGCGGTCTCCATGTTCGCGGCGAGCACGGCGCGCCGATCCGGCACCGCGTCGGGCACCGGCAGCACGGCGCTCATCGGCACGACATATCGGTCCTGATGCGGATAGAGGCAGAAGACGCGCCGGCCCAGCAGCTCTGCCGGCGCGTCGGGACCGAGCGCCTCCACCACGCCGACCGAGGCGTAGCCATACTTCACGGGCGCGGGGAAACTGCCCTCCTGGTAGGGGCAGCGCATGCGCAGGCGCTCGCTGGCGGGTACCCGACCCCGGAACACCAGGGTCTCGGTGCCGCGGCTGATGCCGCTCGCGACCGCGGTGATCCGCACCTCGCCGCGGCCGGGCTCCGGTATCTCCGCCGAGCGGATCTCGCCGCGGCCGGCCTCGGCGACCCAGAATGCCCGGGCGATCTCAGTCATGAAAAATGCACTCGACCAACAGGTCTCCGCCGAGCGGGAGATGACGCACCCGCGGCCGGAGCGCGCCGGAGAGTCCCGCAATCTCCGGCAGCTGCAGGCTCGGCCGACCGGAGCCGAGGATCACCGGCGCCAGCGCGATCTGCAGACGATCGAGCGCGCCCGCCGCCAGGAAGCGCGAGACGGTGACGCCGCCGCCCTCGATGTAGAGCCAATGGAGCCCCCGACGCGCGAGCGCGGCGCGGATCGCCGAGGGCGCCAGCCGCTCGCCGTCGCGCGGCAGCGGCACGATCTCGGCATGACCGAGGCGGGTGGCGCCGCCCACGTGATCCGCCGCCGCCAGCACCAGCGTCTCCGCGGCGCCGTCGCGGAACACGTCGCGATCCGCGGACAAGGTGAGATTCGCGTCGAGCACCACGCGCACCGGCTGATCGCCGGCGCAGTGCCGGACCGTGAGACGCGGATTGTCCTGCCGCACGGTGCCGGCGCCGACGATCACGGCGTCGGCGAGCGCGCGCAGACGATGCGTGTGCCGCTGGTCCGCCTCGCCCGTCAGCCACTGAGAGTCGCCGCCCGTCGTCGCAATGCGCCCGTCGAGGCTCTGCGCGAGATGCGCGAGCACGAAGCCGTGGCCATGGGGCACCAGCGCGAGGGGCAAATAGAGCGCCAGCAGCGCCGCGACCTCCGGCGGCGGGTCCGGCTCGACCCGCCAACCGCCGCCGCGCGCGATGGTCAGCAGCGCCTCACCCAACGGGAGCTCCAGCGGAAAGCCGAGCGCCTGCTTCCGACCGCGCCGCCGCAGCGCCACGACCGTCTCCCAGGCCTTCCCCGCGTCGGGTGCCGCTCGCTTGTGATCGCGCAGATTTGACGGCATTGTCGGCGCAATAAATCCGTTCGACTGGAGGTCCCGCATACACTGGCGGGTGCGACCTGTCGACGGGGATAACAAGCCCGGCGAGGGACCGAGCGCCCGGGCTCACGGGGACGTGATTGTCAAGATCGGACGCTTCATCGCTGCGCCTGGTCCGAACCGAGGCCGCCCAAGCCGTGGGTTTGGTCGGTCTGGTCGGGACTTTGGCGCTCCTTGGAATAGCAGGCGAGGGCCGGGCCGGCACGACCGCCGCGGTGGCGAGCGCCGGCATCTATGCCACCGTCGCCGTATTGGTCCTGCAGGCGATCGCGGCGCCCGGCGGGCCGAGCCGGTTCGGCTCCGCGAACCTGGTGACGCTGCTGCGCTCGGGTATTGCGGCGCTGGTGACGGGACTGGCGCTGGAGGCTCTCGCCACCGGCACCGGGCTGCTCTCGGGCCCCGGCGAGATCGGCGACCTCTGGGCCTGGGCGGTGCCGGTCGGCGCCGTGCTGGCCCTGGTCCTCGACGGCATCGATGGCTGGCTCGCGCGGCGCGGGCGGATCGCGAGCGCGTTCGGCGCGCGCTTCGACATGGAGGCGGATGCGCTGCTGGTATTGGGCCTGTCCCTGGCGGTGCTGGCGAGTGGGCGCGTCGGGCCCTGGATCCTGCTGGCGGGCGTGCTGCGGTACGCTTTCGTCGCGGCGGGTGCGTTTTGGCCGGCGCTGGCGGCGCCCCTACCGCCGAGCTTCCGGCGCAAGGCGTATTGCGTGGCGATCGCGATCATCATGGTGGTCGCGCTAGTTCCCGGCGTGCCGGCCGCCGCCGCTGGCGTTTTGGCAGGGGCGGGTGTATTGGCCCTGGTCTATTCCTTCGCCGTGGACACGGTCTGGCTGCTCCGGCGGCGGGCGCCGGCGCCCGTTACGGCATTAACGAACACGTGACGTGCGGGGAACGCGAGGCTGTGGTTGATCGTTCAAGGATAGGATCGGCGTGAGGATCGAACCGGTGCTGACCCAACCAAAAGTGGCGGGAACCGACGCCCAGCCCCTGATCGAGATCGACCGCGCGGTGACGGACCTGCGCCGCGGCGGCTTTGTGGTGCTGCGCACGCCGGACACCGCCTTGCTGGTCGCCGCCGCGGAATCCATCACCGATGGCGCGCTCGAGCGTCTGAAATCCCTCGCCGGCACGCCCCTGACGCTCGCCATCACCCGACGGCGCGCGGCGGTGCTGGGCCTGGCGGAGCCGCCGAGCGGTCCCGGCGGCAGCGTGTTGCTGGCCGTCCCCGCGGGTACGCCGGCGGCGCTGCTCGGCGATCTCGCCGATCCCGTCTCGCCCGCGACGGTGCGCCTGCCGCTCGCGGTGGTGGAGGCAACCATCCGCACCGCCGCCGACGCCGCCGTGGAGCTCGCCAAGCTCGCGCGGCTGTTGCCGGCGGCGGTGGCGGCGGCGGTCAACCGGAGCACGGTCCAGCGCCTCACCAAGAGCGAGGGCATCCTGGTCGTCGACGGCGCCCATGTGGCGGATTACCAGGCCGCCGCGGCGCGCTCTCTCCTCGCCGTGAGCGAGGCGCGGGTGCCGCTCCGCGAGGCCGAGAGCACCCGCATCATCGCCTTTCGCCCGAGCGACGGCGGGCTCGAGCATCTGGCGCTGCTGATCGGCGATCCCGATCCCAGCGAGCCCGTGCTGACCCGGCTGCATTCCGAATGCTTCACCGGCGATTTGCTCGGCAGCCTGCGTTGCGACTGCGGCGACCAGCTGCGCGGTGCGATCGCCGAGATCGCGCGCGCCGGCAGCGGCGTGCTGCTCTATCTCGCGCAGGAGGGCCGCGGGATCGGCCTCGTCAACAAGCTGCGCGCCTATCAGCTGCAGGACGCGGGCTTCGACACCGTCGACGCCAACGAGCAGCTGGGCTTCGACGCCGACGAGCGGGTCTACCTGCCGGCCGCGGAAATGCTGCGGCAGCTCGGCATATCCCGGGTGCGGCTCCTCACCAACAACCCCGAGAAGGTGGCGGCGCTCACCCGCTGCGGCATCGCCGTGGTCGAGCGCGTCCCGCACATTTTCCCCGCCAACGACCACAACGAGCGCTACCTCCGCACCAAGGCAACGCGCAGCGGGCATCTTTTTTAAGCGTCAGAGCATTTGGCGGTGTGCGGCGAAGAACGCAAAGTATCAGCCGCGTGACCGTGTAGCGAGCTCCGCGCGCACGGCGGCGAGCACCTCGTCGGCGAGCGCATCGTCGGCGCCCGCGCAGGCGCGCGAGAGGGTGAGGGCGCCGATCAGCGTCGACAGGGTCGCGATCGCCTCACGGCGCCGTTTTCCGCCCGTCGACGGCATGAGCTCGGCGAAGAGCGCGAGATAGCGCCGCACGCCCGCGGCGAATTCTTGCTGGACCGCGGCGCCGTGGCGCACCGCGTCCGTCCCGAGCGTCGCCATCGGGCAGGAGAGGCCCGGCCGGTCGCGGGTCTCGCGCGCGAGGTAGCGCTCGACATAGTGCTCGAGCGCCTTGCGCCGGCCGCGCGGTCCGGCCTTGGCGACCTTGGCTTGCAGGCGATCGATCGCAGCTTCGAAAGCGGCATCGAAGGCGGCCGCCGCCAGCTCCTCTTTCGACTGGAAGTGATTGTAGAAGCCGCCGTGCGTGAGGCCGGCCTCCTTCATGAGATCGGCGACGGCGATGCCGTCGACGCCCTTCTCGCGAAAGAGGCGCGCCGCGGCGGCGAGCACCCGGGCCCGGTTGGCCTCCGTCGCCTCCTTGCTGATGCGCATGGCAGCCTTTCCGTCCGCGCGGTCTCGACCCAATGATGATCTCTATCATCAATCAATGATGATGGCTATCCTTATCGCGCTCGGTGCCGGATCTGATAGGGGTCGGCATGCTCGCCAATGTCCTCGCCAAGCGTCTCGCTCGCTCGAACATCCATTACGGCTGGGTGGTGGCCGGGGTCGCCTTCGTGACCATGCTCACGACCTCGGGCGCGGTCGGCTTGCCGGGCGCGTTGATCCTGCCGCTTTCCAAGGAATTCGGCTGGGACGTCGGCGGCATCTCGAGCGCGCTCGCGGTGCGGCTCGTCCTGTTCGGGCTGATGGGGCCATTCTCCGCCGCGCTCATCGAGCGCTATGGCGTGCGGAATGTCGTGCTCACGGCGGTGGCGCTCATCGCCGCGGGCCTGGTCGGCGCCGCCTTCATGACCGAGCTCTGGCAGCTGGTGATGCTGTGGGGGATCGTCGTCGGCATCGGCACCGGGCTCACGGCGCTGGTGCTGGGCGCCATCGTCTCGAGCCGCTGGTTCACGAGGCACCGCGGTCTCGTGCTGGGCATGATGACCGCGAGCACCTCCACGGTCAGCTGGTGTTCCTGCCCTTGGCGGCTTGGCTCGTCGAGCATGTGAGCTGGCGCACCGCGCTTGTGCCGCCGATCGCGGGGCTCGGCCTCGTCGCGCTCCTAGTCTTGCTGTTCATGCGCGACCGGCCCGCCGATGTCGGGCTGCTGCCCTACGGCGAGACGGGGCCCGTGACCGCCTCGGCGCCGGCCAAGTCCGCGATCGCCGCCGCGTTCGGCGCGTTCCACGAGGGCTCGCGCTCCTCGACCTTCTGGATCCTGGCGGCGACATTCTTCATCTGCGGCCTCAGCACCAACGGGCTCATCCAGACGCACTTCATTCCGCTCTGCGCCGATTTCGGCATGCCGGAGGTCGCGGCCGCCTCGGCGCTCGCGATGATGGGTGCCTTCGATATCGTGGGCACGATCCTCTCGGGCTGGCTCTCCGACCGGTTCGACAGCCGCTGGCTCCTATTCTGGTATTACGGGCTTCGCGGGTTGTCGCTGATCTATCTGCCGTCCTCGAGCTTCACGATCTATGGCCTCAGCCTGTTCGCGCTCTTCTATGGCCTCGACTGGATCGCGACCGTGCCGCCGACCGTCAAGCTCGCCGCCGCCACCTTCGGGCGGGCGAAGGCGGGCCTGATGTTCGGCTGGGTATTCGCGGCCCACCAGATGGGCGCGGCGGTCGCCGCCTTCGGTGCGGGCTTCACCCGCTCGGAGCTCTCGACCTATCTCCCGGCCTTCTACACCGCCGGCACCGCGTGTCTCGTGGCGGCGTTGCTGGCGATCTCGATCCGGAAGGCGGGGCGCGCCGATACGCCGGGCGCGCAGCCGGTGACGGCCTGAGCCGGCTTTGGGTGGGGGCCGCGCCAGGACTGGTCGTTTCGGGCGCCCAAGCCCGGCAGGAACTGCCGGCGGCGACGGGGATAACGATTCTAAGAGCCTGAAAACATTGGCGGATGCGCTGGCACCGGGCTTGCTTAGGGGGGCCCAGAGGTTCCTTCGTGTCCGATCTCGAATCCGCCTATATCCCGTATCTGAACGGGCAATACACCCAGCCGGCGCCGGATGACGGCAAGCCGCACCTGTGGGCGCAGAAGGGATTCAAGTTCCACGACCTCCTCGACGCCATCAACCCGCTGCAGCACCTGCCGGTGATCTCCTCGATCTATCGCTGGATCACCGGCGACACCATCGGCAACATCCCGCGCATCGTCGGCGACGCCATCTACGGCGGCATTCCCGGGTTTGTCTCCGGCCTGTTCAACGTACTGCTCAAGGAGGAGACGGGAGAGGACGTTGGCGAGCACGTGGTCGCGACCCTGTTCGGAGACTCCAAGTCGACGCCGACCATCCCGGCCCAGAACGCCAACCAGCCCGAGCTTACCACCGAGCAGGCCGCCCAGCTCACCCACACGCCGATCGAGGCGAGTGCGCTGACACCGCTTTCCGCGGTCGCCACAGCGCCCACGACGCCCGCACCGGCGGCGACAACCGCCACGACCAGCGCAACCGCCGCGCCGCCCCCGGTCGCAACCACGGCCGCCCCCACAAACCCCGCCGCCGCAGCCGTCGCGACCGCGCCCGTGCTGCCCGATCATCCGCCGATCCCGCTCGCGCGAGGCCTGGGCATGAGCGTCGGAGCGTCGACCCAGCCGCCCGCGATCACGGTCTCGAAGGATGCCGCCGCCACGGCGTTCCTCACGCAGGCCGCCCAGCGGCAGCGGCAGCTCCTCGGCAGCGCAGCGCCGCCGCCTGAGGGGGGCCGCGTGCTGAGCTCGCAGGTCGTGCCGCTCCAGTTGCCGCCGGGCTCCGTCTCGCTGATGTCGCGCGCGTCCGCGATCTCGCCGGCCGCCGGCGGCCCGAACCCGAACGCACCCGTCGATATCTCGCAGAAGATGCTCGACGCCCTCGACAAGTACATGGCGCTCCAGAAGCAGGGCACCGCCGCGCGCGGCGCCCAGGTCGACCTGAGCGTCAGCCCATAGCGCCAGCACCGCGCTCCGCGCTATACCGCCCCATGGACTTGGTGGTGGACGGCGACGGCTGCGCGGCATGGGGCGCTCACGTGTTCCGGGCTGCCCTGGGGCGAGCCGGGATCTCGCGGCGCAAGCGCGAGGGCGACCATGCGACGCCGCATGGCGAGTTTCTCCTGCGCGAGGTGCTTTACCGGCCCGACCGCGTGGCGATCCCGCGCACGCGGCTGCCGTTCCGCGCGCTCAAGCCGGAGGATGGTTGGTGCGACGCGGCCGAGGATCCCCGCTACAACCGCCGTGTGCGCCTGCCCTATGGCGCGAGCGCCGAGCGGCTCTGGCGCGAGGACCACGTCTACGATTTGCTGGCGCCGCTCGGTTACAACGACGATCCCGTGGTGCCCGGCCTCGGCAGCGCGATCTTCCTGCACGTGGCGCGGCCGAATTATCCCGGCACCGAAGGCTGCATCGCGCTCGGGCTCGAAGATCTGCTCAACGTGCTCGAGGAAGCCGACGCCATCTCGCGGGTGGTGGTGCGGGATTGAAACGCGCGGCTTCGTCGTGCGTCCTTCGACGCGCTCGCCATTGGCTCGCTTGCTCAGGATGTGGGAGATTGGCTATGCGAGAAACAAAGCTCCTCATCCTGAGCAAGCGAAGCGCGTCGAAGGACGCGCGATCGGTTCTGCGCGGCGCTCTGCTCGGATTGAGCCTTCTCGCCGCGATTGCCGCGACCACGCCAGCATGGGCCGAGGGGGAGTATGGACCCGCTCATGCCGCGCAGGCCGTCAGCGACATGCGGTTCGGCTGCATGATCTACATCCACTGTCCGATCGACCATGGGGCTTACGTGACCCTGCAGCGCGCGGTGGCGGGCGACCGCGATCAGCAATACGAGCTCGCGAAGCTGCTGGATCGCGGTGACGGCCTGCCGCGCGACCAGACCGCCGCGACGGGCTGGTACGGACGGGCCGCCGAGCAGGGCCATGTGCCCGCCGCGCTCGAGCTCAATCACCGGCGCCATGAGGGCCAGGCGATCGAGGCCGATGAGGGAAAAATCGCGGCGGCGCTCCGCAGTGCCGTCGATGCCGGCGACACCGAGGCCATGCGCGCGCTTGCGGACATGACGATCTATGGCCGCGGCGGGCCGCGCAATCCGCAGGAGGCACTCGCCCTGCTGCATCGCGCCGCGGACAAGGGCTCGGCGCTCGCCGAGCAGGATCTGGCGGATCTTTACCTCCTGGGCGCGCCCGGCGTGCCGCAGGACACCCGCGAGGGCTTCCGCTGGATGGCGATCTCCGCCCGCCACGGCAATCTCGAGGCGATGGAGCAGCTGGGCTCGCTCTATCTCCACACGTCCGACTCGTCGTTGCAGGATCCGGCCGAGGCCTATCGCTGGCTGGTGCGGGCGTCGCTGCTCGACGCGGCGCGCTCGCAAGAGGCGCTGAGCACGCTGCTCTCCGAGGGCGCCATCGTGAGCGGGCGCACGGTGATCGCGCCCGATCCGATCCAGGCGGACATGTGGTTCCGCATCGCCGCGCGCTCGCCTTTCCACGACAATCCCAGCATCCGGCACAGCATCGAAATGAACATGACCTCCGCCGAGCTGGAGCAGGCGAAGACGCTCGCCGCCGACTGGCAGCCGCGCCCGCTCGCGGAGGTGCTGGCGATGACCATCGACCCACCGCCTGTGCAGGGATCGGCCAAGCGGCCCTGGCCGCCAGGCTTGATCGGGCCGGCACTGAAAGTGTTCCAGGATGGCGCGGACAATCCGGAGCCGTGGCAGCGGCTGCCGGATTTCGATCATCCGGATGAGGTTTCGGCCGCGATCACGGCGATCGCCGGGTATTGCGACCGAAAAGGGCTCGACCGCTGCGCCAGCTTCTGCCGCGAGCGCCTCGCCGAGCTCGCGCCACCGGAGAAGCCGGGCGGCCTCACGGTCGACGAGATCGCGGACCGCCTGCGCAAGAACCCGGGCCTGTCGCCGGTCGCCTTGATGCGAAAGACCCCGCCGACCGCGGACGAGCAGATGCAGGGCTGGACTCTATGCGCCAGCCGTGTCGCCGATCACTGAGGCTTCGGCCGCTCGCCGAAGATTGCGGTGCCGACGCGCACATGCGTGGCGCCTAGGCGGATCGCAATCTCGTAGTCGGCGCTCATGCCCATGCTGAGCTCGGCGAGGCCGTGGCGCCGCGCCATCTCGCGCAGGAGCGCGAAATGCAGCGAGGGCTCCTGGTCGAGGGGCGGGATGCACATGAGGCCAACGACGGGGAGCCGCCAGCGCTCGCGGCATTCCGCGATGAAGGCATCCGCCGCCGCCGGCAGCACGCCCGCCTTCTGCGGCTCCTCGCCGGTATTCACCTGGATGAGGCAGCGGGGGTGCCGGCTCGTGCGCTCCATCTCGCGGGCGAGCGCCTCGGCGAGTTTCGGACGGTCGACGCTCTCGATCACGTCGAAGAGCGCCACCGCGTCCTTCGCCTTGTTGGTCTGCAGCGGACCGATGAGGTGGAGGCGGAGATCGGCATGGGCGGATTTGAGCGGCCGGTATTTCTCCAGCGCCTCCTGGACCCGGTTCTCGCCGAAGAGGCGATGCCCGGCGGCGAGCGCCGCCGCGACCGCGGCGGCTGGATGAGTCTTGGAGACGGCAACCAGCGCGACGCCGGCGGGATCGCGGCCGCAGGCCTGACAGGCCGCCGCGATGCGCGCCCGCACCGCCCCGAGCCGGACGGCGATCGATTCTTCGGCTGCTTCGCTCATGGCGCAAAACTGGGCGGCGATTTCCGCCGCGTCAAGCAAGCCTGGGGGTGACGCCGCGCGGTTTTGTTTGTAGAATTGCGCAAAACCGCTGGTTTCTGGGGTCGATCCTGTGGCTTGGTATCGCGTCGTCTTTCTCAACCTGGAGGCTCGGACCTCCGAGCGCGTCGGCATCGAGCGGCAGAGCGACGAAGCCGCGCTCGCCTATGCGCGCGCCGCCTTCGCCAAGCGGCGAGCCTTCACGCGCGTCGAGCTCTGGGAGGGGAGCCGTCTGGTCCATCAGGAGCCGCGCGGCGAAGCCAAACGCGCGCCGCGCGCGGCCAACACCAATAAATCGCGCGCCTCTTAACGCTGGCTTCATCGGCCGCGCCTAATCTGGCGCTGTCGCGGCGGTCGCCGCGGCATCTTGTCCTCGGTCGGATTCATGGAACGGCCTCGATCGCGCTTCGACCGAGGCCGTTCTCTTTGGCGCCAGGCGCCGCCCCTGGGACGGCAGTTTTACAATCCCCGCAGCGACGGTGTAGGATGCGGCGTTTCGGGCGCCGGCGCGGCGTCCGGGCATGAGGGAGCTTTGCCATGACCGCCAGAATTGCCAGAGTTGTCGGTCTCAACCTGGTTCTGGGGTGCCTGTTGTCGGGCTGCTATTTCTTCGACAACGACCGCTGGGCCGGCAACGATCCCGACGCCGTCCGGCGGGCCGAGGACCCCTACCACACCAATCCGAAATACGCCGATCCCGAGGCCTACAATCCGCGCGATGTCGGACCGGAGGGCAATATCGGCGTCTTCGGCTACCTCTTCGGCGACGACAAGAAGAACAAGAATGGCGGCGGCGGCGGCGGTGGCGGTGCCGGCATCAACGTCAACAGCTATCTCTGGCGCGCCACGCTCGACACCGTTTCCTTCATGCCGCTCGCTTCGGCCGATCCCTTCGGCGGCGTCATCATCAGCGACTGGTACAGTCCGCCCGACACGCCGAGCGAGCGCTTCAAGGTCAACATCTTCATCCTCGGCCGCGACCTCCGCGCCGACGGGGTCAAGGCCAGCGTCTTCCACCAGAAGCGCGACGCCGCAGGGCAATGGGCCGACGCGCCGGTCGATCAGAAGACCGGCACCGACCTCGAGAACGCCATTCTCGCGCGGGCGCGGGAGATCCGGCTGAGCACGGCCGCGGCGCAGTAGGGCGCGCGCGCCGGCGACGAACGGGCTACCGCGGGATGGCGCGCTACAACGCCAAGGAGACCGAGGAGAAGTGGCAGAAGGCGTGGCGCGAGCGCCAGACCTTCGCGGTCGAGACCGATCCCAAGCGGCCCAAATACTACGTGCTGGAGATGTTTCCCTATCCCTCGGGGAAGCTCCATGTCGGCCATGTCCGCAACTACACCATGGGCGACGTCGTCGCCCGCTACAAGCGCGCCCAGGGCTTCAACGTGCTGCATCCCATGGGCTGGGACGCCTTCGGCCTGCCCGCCGAGAACGCCGCGATCGCAAGCCGCGTCCATCCGAAGGCGTGGACCTACGCCAATATCGCGGTGATGCGCGAGCAATTGCAGCGCATGGGGCTCGCCTATGATTGGCGGCGCGAGATCGCGACCTGCCATCCCGAATATTACCGGCACGAGCAGAAGATGTTCTTGGACTTCCTGGCGCAGGGCCTCGCCTACCGCAAGGAATCCTGGGTCAATTGGGACCCGGAGGAGAACACCGTCCTCGCCAACGAGCAGGTCATCGACGGCCGCGGCTGGCGCTCGGGCGCGCTGGTGGAGAAGCGCCTTTTGGCGCAATGGTTCCTCAAGATCACCGCCTTCGCCGAGGATTTGCTGCAAGCGCTCGCGGGTCTGACGCGCTGGCCCGAGCGGGTGCGCCTCATGCAGGAGAATTGGATCGGCCGCTCCGAGGGCGCGCGCGTCTCCTTTGCGCTCGCCGGCCGCGGCGACACTCTCGAGGTCTTCACCACCAGGCCCGACACGCTCTTCGGCGCCGCCTTCTGCGCGATTGCGCCGAGCCATAAGCTCGCCGAGGAATTGGCGCGCGGCAATGCCGATCTCGCCGATTTCATCGCTGAATGCAACCGCATGGGGACGAGCGAGGCGGTGCTGGAGCAGGCGGAGAAGAAGGGCTTCGAGACCGGCCTCACCGCGGTCCATCCCTTCGACGGCAGCGAGCTTCCCGTCTATGTCGCGAATTTCGTGCTGATGGAATATGGGTCCGGCGCCATTTTCGGCTGTCCCGCGCATGACCAGCGCGATCTCGACTTCGCGCGCAAATACCGCCTGCCGGTAGTGCCGGTGGTGCTGCCGCCGGGCGAGGATGCGCGCCGCTTCGCCATCGCCGACACCGCTTATACCGACGAGCAGGGCACCGCCTTCAACAGCGGCTTCCTGGATGGCTTGCCCGTCATCGCGGCCAAGCGCGCGGCGGTGAAGCGGCTCGAAGATCTCGGATCAGGGCAAGGGACCGTCGCCTGGCGCCTCAGGGACTGGGGCGTGTCGCGCCAGCGCTATTGGGGCTGTCCCATTCCGGTCATCCATTGCGGCGCCTGCGGCATCGTGCCGGTGCCCGAGCGGGATCTGCCGGTGCTGCTGCCGGAGGATGTGAGCTTCGACGAGCCCGGCAATCCGTTGGCGCGCCATCCGACCTGGAAGCATGCGCGCTGCCCGCGCTGCGGCAGCGCGGCCGAGCGCGAGACCGACACCTTCGACACCTTCTTCGAGAGCTCCTGGTATTTCGCGCGCTTCTGCTCGCCGCGCTCGGCCCGGGCCTTCGAGCGCCACGATGTCGATTATTGGCTGCCGGTCGACCAATATATCGGCGGCATCGAGCATGCGGTGCTGCATCTCCTTTATTCCCGCTTCTTCACCCGCGCGCTTTCGGCCTGCGGCTATCTCGACTTGAAGGAGCCCTTCGCCGGGCTTTTCACTCAAGGCATGGTCTGTCACGAGACCTATCGCGACGCCCAAGGGAATTGGCTCTTCCCCGAGGAGGTGCGGCGCGACGCCGATGGCCGCGTCGGCGACGCGCAGGGCCGTCCGGTGACGGTCGGCCGCAACGAGAAGATGTCGAAATCGAAGAAGAACATCGTCGGGCTCGAGACCATCGTCGGTGCTTTCGGCGCCGACACGGCGCGGCTCTATTTGCTCTCCGACAGCCCGCCCGAGCGCGACCTCGAATGGACGGATGAGGGGATCGAAGGCGCCTGGCGCTATGTCAACCGGCTGTGGCGGCTGGTCACCGAGCCGGCGCTGCCGCTGGCGCCGCCGGGCGCGGCGCTCCCCGCCGCGCTGCCGCCGGCGCTCGACCGGCTCAACCGCGCCGTCCACCGCACGATCCTCGACGTCACATCCGATCTCGACCAGTTCCGCTTCAACCGCGCCGTCGCGCGCATCCGCGCGCTCACCAACGCGATCGAGGAAATCGACGGCGCGCCGCGCGGGGCGGGCGCGGTGCTGCGCTTCGCGCTCGAGACGGCGGTGCGGCTCGTAGCGCCCATGATGCCGCATTTGGCCGAGGAGATGTGGCAGGCGCTGGGCCACAAGGAGATGCTCGCCGACGCGCCTTGGCCCGCGGCCGATGCGGCGCTCGCGGTCGAGGACACCGTGACCTATGCCGTGCAGGTCAACGGCAAGCTGCGCGCCACCATCCAACTCGCGCGCGGCGCCAGCCGCGAGGCCGCCGAGAGCGAGGCGCTGAAGCACGAGGCGGTGAAGCGCGCGATGAACGAAAAGCAGGCGCGCAAGGTCATCGTCGTACCCGACCGGATCGTCAATGTCGTGGTGTAGCGCGGCGCGGCGCGCCTTCATCGTCACGCTGCTTCTTCTGCCGCTCGCCGCCTGCGGCTTTCATCCGCTCTATGGCGACCAGCCGGCCTTCAGCTATGACCCGAATCTCGCCGCGATCAAGGTCACGCCGATCCCCGACCATATCGGCCAGATCGTCGAGACCTCGCTGCGCGAACAGCTCAATCCGCGCGGCGCCGATGTCAAGACGCGCTATCTGCTGAAAGTCGTGCTCTCGGTCGGGCGCGCCGATCTCGGCATCGAGCGCAACGCCACCTCGCTGCGCAGCCGGATCACATTGAGCGCCAGCTACAGCTTGAGCGCGACCGGCGCCGCTCATCCCCTGCATGAGGGCAAGAGCGCCGCCATCACCTCCTTCAACTTCACCAACGACGCTTATGCCGCGACCGTTGCCGAAGAAAGCGCGCGTCGTCAGGCGGCGGAGGATGTGAGCCGCGACATTGCCGTACAGGTGGCGCTATGGCTGCGCGGCCAACACCCGGGATGAGGCGCTCTTGCGGCTGACCGCGGCGCGGATCGGACCCTTCCTCGCCCGCTTCATCGCGGCGCCCGATCCCGGCATCCGCGCGCTTCTGCTCCATGGTCCGGATCTGGGCCTGGTCCGCGAGCGCGCCGACGATCTCGCGCGCGCCATTGTCGCCGATCCCAGGGATCCCTTCCGCGTCGCCGAACTCGGCGGGGCGAGTCTCGCCGCCGATCCAGCGCTGCTCGCCGACGAGACGCAGGCCCTGTCGCTCACCGGCGGGCGGCGCGTTCTGCGCGTGCGCGAGGCAGGCGACGCCGTGGGCGGGCTGTTCGAGCGCTGGCTCAAAGCGCCCGGCCCGGGCGACACGCTGGTCGTGGTCGAGGCCGGCGATTTGCCTTCGCGCTCGAGCCTGCGCCGCGCCTTCGAGGCGGCGAAGAACGCGGCGGCGATCCCGTGCTATGCCGATGGGCCGCGCGAGCTGCGCGAGCTGGCCCGCGCCGTGATGGCCGAGCACCGCATTGCCGTCGCGGGCGAGGCGCTCGACTATCTCGCGGCCAATCTCGGCGGCGACCGCGGGCTCAGCCGGCAGGAGCTGGAAAAGCTCGCGCTCTATGTCGGCGACGGCGGCCGGCTTGGCTATGGCGATGCCGCTGCGGTGGTCGGCGACAGCGCGGCCCTGACGCTCGACGATGTCGTCCATGCCGCGTCAGGCGGCGATGCGCCAGGGCTCGAGCGTGCGCTTTCCCGCGCCTTCGAGGAAGGCGAGGCGCCGGTCACGGTGCTGCGCGCGCTCACGCGGCATTTCCAGCGCCTGCATCTGACCGGCGCGCGCATCGCCGCGGGTGCTGCGGCGGAAGAGGCGATGGGGAAGCTGCGCCCGCCGGTGTTCTTCAAGGACAAGGAGCGTTTCGAGCGCGAGCTGCGGCTCTGGCCCAAGGCGCGCGCGCGGGAGGCGCTGCTGCTCTTGACCGCGGCCGAGCGCAACGCCAAGCGCACCGGTCCGCCGCCCCACGCCATTTGCCGCGACGCGCTGCTGCGCATCGCCGGCCAAGCCGCCGGGCCGCGGCGGTAGGGGAGCTAGGCCCGGCTCAGGCTGAAGCGGTAGCGGCGGCGGTTGCGCCAGCCGATATAGGCACGCGTTCCGTATCCCAGCACATAGGCGCTGACCATGAGCGCCGCGAACGCCATCACGTTACTTTGCATGGTCCTACACTCCGGACTCTTCCTGCTGATCCGCTGCGCCCAGTCTCGGCAAGAATGGTTAATTTCGCGTAAGCGCGGGGGAAGGCGCGCGCCGTAGGCGGGGCAAGGAGCGCTCGCAAGGGACTTGACGCGATATGGCAAATTTGCCATAATCTGCGTGATGAGAAAGCCGGAAAGGCAAAGCCGCACCAGGGAAGCGAAGCAGGAAAACCCGCCGTCAGCTCGCCCGCTCATCTGGATCGCCAGCAGCAAGGACGATCTTTCGGCGTTGCCTCGCGAGGTAAAGGCTTCCTTTGGGTCTAGGCTCTTTCAATTGCAGCAGGGCAAGATCCCGCTCGACATGAAGCCGTTGCCCCAGTTTGGAACCGGTGTTTATGAGCTGCGAGAGAGATTCGACCGGAACGCCTATCGGCTGGCGTACATCGTCAATCTCACGAAGGCGCTCTATGTGCTGCATGCCTTCATGAAAAAATCCAAATCCGGAATCGGCCTGCCGAAGCCGGACGCCGAGTTGATCGCCGTGCGCTTGCGGCGCGCACGGGAGCTAGATGCGGAGGACTGATCATGGCCAAAATTCCCTTTGAGAAGAGCAGCGGCAACGTGTTTGCCGATATCGGATTCGCGCCAGCCGAGGCGGCCGAACTCGCCGCTAAAAGCCGCCTGATTATCGCCATCAAGGACACCATCGCGCGGCGCAAACTGACGCAGCAGGAAGCGGCGCGGCTCTGCGGCACGGATCAGCCGACACTTTCAAAAGTGTTCCGCGGCCGGATGGAGAGTGTGACCATCGACCGGCTAGCAGGCTGGCTGAATTCGCTTGGTCGGGACGTAGAGATCATCGTCAAACCAGCGCCGCGTAAGCCCCGCCAAGGACGCTTGCGTGTGGTCGAAGCTGCGTGATTGCCTGGCCGTTGCGGCGTCGTGGCCGATGCCGCACACTGACCCTCTTCTTAGCGGCGCGGGGGTTGCCATGGACGATTTCGAGGATCATTGCTGGCGCGATGTCATCCCGGCGGATGTGCTGGAGCTTTACGCCCATTACAAGCGCGACCTCTTCGTCGGGCCGGCGCCGGCGCTTTTGGCGATCGATCTTTACGAGATGGCCTATGAGGGCGGCGACAAGCCGGTGGCGGAGGTGACCAAAACCTATCCGAGCGCCTGCGGCGTCTATGCTTGGGCGGCGATCGAGCCGACGAAGCGGCTCTTCGCCGCTGCGCGCGCAGCGGGCTTGCCGATCTTCTACTCGACGCAAGACTGCCGCCCGCAGAGCCAGCCCAAGCGCATCGCCGCGACCAAGCGCCGAGGCGCCTCGGCCGATCCCGCGCTCTTCGCCATTCGGCCGGAATGGAAGCCGCAGCCCGGCGACGTCGTCATCACCAAGCAGCGCGCCTCCGCCTTCTTCGGCACGCCGCTCCAGGCGCATCTGACGCAGCTCGGCGTGCAGAGCCTGATCATCTGCGGCGAGAGCACGTCGGGCTGCGTCCGCGCCTCGGCGGTCGATGCCTATTCGCACGGCTATCACGTGACGTTGGTCGAGGAATGCTGCTACGACCGCAGCTTGCTTTCGCACCAGGTCAACCTCTTCGACATGCACCACAAATATTGCGATGTGCTGCGCCTCGATCAGGTCGTGGCGCAGCTCGACGAGCAGCGCGTCCGCCGAGCGAGCTGAGGAGCAAGGCGATGCAGCCCGGCGCTTACGGCCCCTTTCCCTATTCACCCATCATCCGCCGCCCGCGCCTCGAATGGCCGATGGGCGCGCGCGTCGCCTTCTGGGTCATTCCCAACATCGAGTTCTTCTCGCTCGAGGAGCGGCCGGGCGGCCATGGCGGCGGCAAGATCCCGGACGTGATGCTGTGGTCCGAGCGCGACTACGGCAACCGCGTCGGCGTGTGGCGGCTGATGGAAGTCCTGGACCGCTACGACATCCGCGCCACGGTCGCGCTCAACAGCGCGGTCTGCCGCCACCATCCCGCCATCATCGAGGAAGGCGAGAAGCGGCGCTGGGAATGGATGGGCCACAACGAGACCAACACGCGCCGCCTCAACGAGGCGCCGCCGGGCGAGGAGCCGCGCATCATCCGCGACGCGCTCGCCGAAATCGCGCGCAGCACCAGCCGGCGGCCGGCGGGCTGGCTCGGCTCGGGGCTGCAGGAGACTTGGGAGACGCTCGATCTCCTGGCCGCCGAGGGCATCGAATATGTCGGCGATTGGTGCAACGACGACCAGCCCTATGTCATGACATTGCCGGGCGGGCGCAGCATCATCGCCATGCCCTACAGCACCGAGATCAACGACAAGCCGGCCTTCGAGACCTTCCACCGCAGCGCCGATGATTTCCGCGAGATGATCTGCCGCCAGTTCGACGTGCTCTACCGCGAGGGTGCGCAATCCGGCCGGGTCATGGCGATCGCGCTCCATCCTTATCTCAGCGGCCGGCCTTATCGCATCGACGCGCTCGACCGCGCGCTCGACTACATCTGCCGCCATGACGGCGTCTGGCGCGCCACCGGCAGCGAGATCGCGCGCCACTTCCGCGCCGTGCATAAAGAAACCTAGGCCCGCGACGGCGCTTGCCGAACGCGGGTGAGCGTGGCAAAGGGAGCGCCATGGTCGTCAAGACCCACGACGCGGAAACGAAGCGCGGGCCGGGGCGGAGCGATGCGGTGCTGCGCGCGCTCTGGGGTCTCGGCCGCACGCGGCTGCGCGGCACGGTGTCGATCCTCGCGGGCCTTCTCTTGTGGGAGCTGCTGAGCCGCTATCTCGTCGCCAACGCGCTCTTCCTCGCCGCGCCCTCGCAGATCGTCGGCGCGCTCGTCCATCTCTCCGCCACCGGCGAGCTTGGCCACCACATCGCGATCAGCGCCGCCGAGTTCGCCTTGGGCTATGTCCTCGCCTGCATTCTGGGCATTGCTCTCGGCCTCTTCATGGCCGAGAGCGAGGCGGTGAAGCAAAGCCTGCAGCCCTGGGTCTCCGGCTTCTATGCGACACCGATCATCGCGCTCGCGCCCTTGTTCATTCTGTGGTGCGGCATCGGCATTTGGTCGAAGGTGCTGGTGGTGGTCTCGCTGGTGCTGTTTCCCGTCTGCATCAACACCGAGGCGGGCTTGCGCACGACGAGCGAGCGGCTCATCGAGATGCTCCGCAGCTTCGGCGCGTCGCGCGCACAAATCTTCTGGAAGGTGTCGCTGCCCTCGGCGATGCCGTTCATCCTGGCGGGCTTGAAGCTCGGCATCGGGCGCGGCCTCATCGGCGTGGTCGTGGCCGAGCTCTTCGGCTCGCGCGCGGGCTTGGGCCAGCTCATCAGCCAATCGGCCGACAGCTTCAACATGCCGGACCTTTTCGCCGCGGTCATTGTGCTGGCGGTCGCCGGCATCGTCATGACCGCGGGCTTCGGCTGGATCGAGCGCCGGCTCGTGCCATGGACCAGGGACTGATGACGCCCAAGCTCGAAGTGCGGCAGCTGAGCAAGCGCTTCGGCGATCTCGAGGCCTTGCAGGGCATCGACATCGCCATCGAAGAGGGCGCCTTCATTGCCATCGTCGGCCCTTCGGGCTGCGGCAAGACCACCTTCCTGCGCATCGTCGCCGGCTTGACCGATGCGAGCGAAGGCGAGGTCAGGCTCGACGGCAAGCGGGTGGAGAAGCCCGGCGCCGATCGCGGCTTCGTCTTCCAGAGCGACAATCTGCTCCCCTGGCGGACGGTGCTGGCGAACGCGATGATCGGCCCGGAAGTGAGCGGCCGCGCCGGCGCCAAGGAGCGCCAGCGCACGCTCGACCTGCTGCGCCTCGTCGGCCTCGCCGGCTTTGAGCACTATCATCCGCGCCAGCTTTCGGGCGGCATGCGCCAGCGCGTCAATCTGGCGCGCGCGCTCGCCGTCGATCCCACGGTGCTGCTGATGGACGAGCCGTTCTCGGCCCTGGACGCGCAGACCCGCGAGATCATGCAGACGGAATTGCTGCGCATCTGGGAGAAGGGGCGCAAGACCGCGCTCTTCGTCACCCATCAGATCGACGAGGCGGTGTTCCTCGCCGACCGGGTCCTGGTCTTCGCCCGCCGCCCCGGCCGCCTCCAGGACGTGGTCGAGATCGACCTGCCGCGCCCGCGCCGCCTCGAGATGAAACGCACCCCCGAATTCGTCCGCACCGTCGACCGTATCTGGCGGCTGATCGAAGACGATGTCAGGGCCTCGGTGATGCAGGGGGAGGAGTAGGGGGAGGCGGGCGGCTGCGACCGCGAGGTCG
>DATNIY010000081.1:0-30465 GCA_035604195.1 Allostellaceae bacterium | reverse complement strand
CCAATCCCATTCCCAACCAAACCGATGCGACGCCCGCGCAAAAAAAACGCGCCAAACCCCCCATCGATCACGGAAGAGAGCCGCACATATAAGACCTAACAACTCCCTTGTCCAGCCCCTCTCCGCTCGACGCCCGAGTCTCAAAGCAGGCCGAGCGCCCGGAGCTCGTCCGCCATCGCGGCCGGGATGCCGTCATCGCGCCCGCCTGCGGAGCGGTCGGGCGGCGCCTCCTCGGGTCGCAGATAGCGCCAGCCTTGGAAGGCGCGGCGTGGCTGCGCCACGGTCGGGGTCACCCGTGCCTCGATCTTCACCAGGCAGGCGGGCTTGCCATGCTGGTTGAGAATCGGGACGAAGCCGCGGATGCGCTGGCGGGCGCGCACCTGGCCCTTGATCACCCAATAAATCGAGCCGCCGTCGAGCACTTCCTCCTGCCGCCGCGGCGTGTTGCGCGTGTAAAAGCAATAGAAGCCGCGCAGCTTGCGCCGCTCGCGCTGGACTCGGCGCAGCTCCGCCACATCACTCACGCCGACCGCCAGCTTCAGCAGGTGGAGCGTCACGCCTCAGGCCGCCCTCGCCGCGAGCGCCCGCGCCGCCTTGGATTGAGGCTCGCGCCCGAGCGCCGCAGAGATGAAGCGCCCGGCAGCGGCAAGCTTCTGGAGATCGACGCCGGTGCTTATGCCGAGCCCGTCGAGCATGTAGAGCACGTCTTCGCTCGCGACATTGCCCGCGGCGCCCGGGGCAAAGGGACAGCCGCCCAACCCGGCCACCGAACTGTCGACGACGGCCACGCCTTTGCCGAGCGCCGCAAGAATATTGGCGAGCGCCTGACCATAGGTGTCGTGGCAATGAATGGCCAACCGCTCGACGGGCACGCGCTGCGCCGTCGCTTCGATCATCGCCTCGACTCGCGCCGCGGTACCGGTGCCGATGGTGTCGCCCATCGATACTTCGTAACAGCCGAGTTCGACGAGTCGAGCGGCAACCGCCGCAGCCGCTTCCGGGGCGATCGCACCCTCATAGGGGCAATCGATTACACATGAGACATAACCGCGCACCCGGACCGAATCGCGCCGTGCCGCCGCAACCACCGGCGCAAAGCGCTCGAGACTTTCCGCGATCGAGCAGTTGATGTTGCGACGGGAGAAGCTCTCGGAGGCCGCGGCGAAGATCGCCACCTCATCGGCGCGCGCGGCGCGTGCCGCCTCGTAGCCCTTCATGTTCGGCACCAGGACCTGGTAGACGAGACCCGGCCGGCGTGGGACCGAAGCCAGCACTTCGGCGGTATCCGCCATTTGCGGCACCCATTTCGGCGAGACGAAGCTGCCGGCCTCGAGCGTGCGCAACCCCGCTTCGACGAGCCGCTCGATCAGCGCGATCTTGATATCGGTAGGGACCGTCTGCGCCTCGTTTTGCAAGCCGTCGCGGGGACCGACCTCGACCATCCGCACGTCCCTCGGCAAACGCATTCTCGGCTCCTCTCCGGCAATCCCGGCGACGTCACGCGGCGGCGGTGAAGGCGAGCAGCAATGCGCCCTCTTCGACGAGATCGCCGGCGGCATAATGCACCGCCTCGACGATGCCGTCGGCGGGCGCAGAGATCGCATGCTCCATCTTCATCGCCTCGAGCACCATCAAGACCTCGCCGCGCTTGACGGCAGCACCGGAAGCGGCAAGCACGAGGAGGATCTTGCCCGGCATCGGCGCGGTAAGACGCCCGGTGGCGGCCTCGGTTTCCGCCACCGGCGCCAGCGCATTGAGATGGACGAGCCGGTGGGTCTCGGGCCCGAGCACGATTGTGATGTCATTCCCCCGCCGCACCACGCTCGCGGTCTGGGATACGCCATCGAGGTCCATCGCAAACTCGCCCGGCGCCGCGCTTCTCACCCGGGCTTCGGCGCTTCGTCCGTCGATTTCGAGCCGAAAGCCCGAGGCATCCGGCGCAATGCGTACCGCGCGCTCCTTGCCGAGGTCGCGCAGCCGGATGATTTGTGCGGCCGTGCCGTCGGACCGCCACCCGTCGCGCTTCTGCCAGGGCGAGTAGGGATCGCCGGAGCGGCGCGCGGCCTGTTTCGCCGCAGCCTCCTCCTCACCGACGAGCGCGAGGGCGGCTGCCGCGAGCACTGCGAAGGGCGCTTCCGCCGGCGGCGGCAAGAGAGACGCGCGGTGCCGCGGAATAAAGCCGGTATCGATCGCGCCGGCGGCGAAATCCGGGTGAGCGAGGAGACGCAGCAGGAAGTCCCGATTGGTCGCAACTCCCAGGACGCGCGTCTCGCCGAGCGCGGCGATGAGCCGGCGCAGCGCCGCCGCCCGATTCTCGCCCCATGCGACAAGCTTGGCGAGCAGGGGATCGTAATGGACGGTGACTGCGTCGCCTTGCCGCACCCCGGTCTCGATGCGCAATTCGCGCTCCGGCACCGGCAGATTGAGCCGCAGCAAGGTTCCGGTCGCCGGGAGAAAGTCGCGCGCGGGATCTTCGGCATAGAGGCGCGCCTCGATCGCATGACCGTCACAGCGAACGCCGGCTTGATTGCGCGGCAGCTTCTCTCCGGCTGCAACCCGGAGCTGCCATTCGACGAGGTCGAGGCCGGTGATCATCTCGGTGACGGGATGCTCGACCTGGAGCCGCGTATTCATTTCGATGAAGTAGAACGCCGCGCCGTCGACGATGAACTCGACCGTTCCGGCGCCGACATAGCCGACGGCGCGTGCCGCCGCGACCGCCGCTTCAGCCATGGCGTGACGCCGCTCCTCCTCGAGCCCGGGCGCTGGCGCCTCTTCGAGAATCTTCTGATAGCGGCGCTGAATCGAGCATTCGCGCTCGAAGAGATGAATCGTATTGCCGCCCCGGTCGGCGAAGATTTGCACCTCGATATGGCGCGGCTGCAGCAGATATTTCTCGAGGATGACCCGGCCAGCGCCGAATGAGGACAGGGCCTCGCGCCGCGCCGCGCTCAACCCCGAAGCGAAGCCGGAAGCGGCCTCGATGACGCGCATGCCGCGGCCGCCGCCGCCAGCCGACGCCTTAATGAGCACGGGATAACCGAGCCGGCGCGCTTCTTCGGCGAGGCGCTTCTCGCCCTGCTCGGCGCCGTGATAGCCGGGCACCAGGGGTACGCCTGCCTTTTCCATGAGCGCCTTGGCTTGCGCCTTGTCGCCCATGGCGCGGATCGCGGCCGAGGGCGGGCCGATGAAAGCAATGCCGGCCGCCTCGCAGGCGGCGGCGAAATCGGCGTTTTCCGCGAGGAAGCCGTAGCCGGGATGGACGGAATCGGCCCGGCTTTTTCGCGCGGCTTCGAGGATGTTGGGGATGGCGAGATAGCTCTCGCGCGCCGGTGGTGGGCCGATGCAATAGGCCTCGTCCGTCATCTCGACATGGAGCGCCGCAGCGTCCGCCGTCGAATACACGGCGACCGTACCGATGCCGAGGCTCCGGGCGGTGCGGATGATCCGGCAGGCGATCTCGCCGCGGTTGGCGATAAGGAGCTTGTGGAACACCTCAGCTCCGCCACTGCGGCTTGCGCTTCTCGAGGAAGGCGGCAAGACCCTCGCGGCCTTCCGCCGAGGCGCGCGCCTCGGCGATGGCGCGAGCGGTGAATTCCATGAGGTCGTCGGTCACAGGCCGGCTTGCCACCTCGCCCACCAGCCGCTTCGCGCGCGCTTGGGCCAGCGGTGCGCCGGCAAGCAGGCCGGCAACGATGCGCTCGATTGCGGCATCGAGCTCGGCATCCGCGGTGACGGCGTGGACGAGGCCGATGCGCAGCGCCTCGGCGGCGGGAAAGCTTTCCCCGGTGAGGAAATAGCGCCGCGCCGCCCGCGTGCCGATCGCCGCCACGACATAAGGGCCGATCGTGGCGGGAATGAGCCCCAATCGCGTCTCGGCGACGGCAAAGACCGCGCTTTCCGCCGCCACCGCCAGGTCGCAGCAGCAGACGAGACCGACGCCGCCGGCGATTGCGGCGCCGTTGATGCGCGCGATCGTGGGCTTGGGCAGCTGGTCGAGGCTGCGCAGCATTTGCGCGAGCGCGATCGCATCGGCGCGGTTCTCCGCCTCGCCATAGCCGGCCACGCGCCGCATCCAGTTGAGATCGGCGCCAGCCGAGAAGGCGCTGCCGGCGCCGGTCAGCACCACGGCGCGCACGGCTCCGTCCGCCGCGAGCCGGTCGAGCGCGCCGCGCAGTTCGCCGATCAGCGCATCGTCGAAGGCGTTGCGTCGCTCCGGCCGGTTGAGCGTCAGCGTGGCAACGCCGCGCCGATCGATCGAGAGAAGCACATCGCCTGCGGTCATGCGATTCACATCCGGAAGATGCCGAACTCGGTCTTGGCGATGGGCGCATTGAGGCTCGCCGAAATGGCGAGCGCGAGAACGCGGCGCGTCTCCGCTGGGTCGATCACGCCGTCATCCCACAGCCGCGCGCTGGCATAATAGGGATGGCCCTGGGTCTCGTATTGCGCGCGGATCGGCGCCTTGAATTCTTCCTCCTCGGCGGCGCTCCAGCTTTCGCCGCGGGCCTCGATGTTGTCGCGCCGCACCGTCGCGAGCACGATCGCCGCCTGCTCGCCGCCCATCACGGAGATGCGGGCGTTGGGCCACATCCACAGGAAGCGCGGCCCGTAGGCGCGGCCGCACATGCCGTAATTGCCGGCGCCGAAGCTGCCGCCGATGATGATCGTGAACTTCGGCACGGCGGCGCAGGCGACCGCCGTCACCATCTTCGCGCCGTCCTTGGCGATGCCGCCGGCTTCGTATTTACGCCCCACCATGAATCCGGCGATGTTCTGGAGGAAGATGAGCGGTGTGCGGCGGCGCGCGCAAAGCTCGATGAAATGCGCGCCCTTCAGCGCGCTTTCGGAGAACAGGATGCCGTTGTTGGCGACGATGCCGACGGGATAGCCCCACAGCCGCGCGAAGCCCGTGACCAGCGTCGGCCCATAGAGCGGCTTGAATTCGTCGAAGCGGCTGCCATCGACCATCCGGGCGATCACCTCGCGCACGTCATAGGGCTTGCGGGTGTCGCCGGGCACCACGCCGTAGATCTCCTCGGCGGGATAGAGCGGCTCTTCCGGTGCGGCGATGTCGAGGTCTGGGCGCTTCACGCGGTTGAGATTGCCGACGATGCTCCGGGCTATTCCGAGCGCATGCGCATCGTCGAGTGCATAATGATCGACGACGCCGGAGACGCGGGCATGGATTTCGGCGCCGCCCAATTCCTCGGCCGAGACGCGCTCGCCCGTCGCCGCCTTGACCAGCGGCGGACCGCCCAGGAAGATGGTGCCCTGATTGCGCACGATGACGCATTCATCCGACATCGCCGGGACATAGGCGCCGCCCGCGGTGCACGAGCCCATCACCACCGCGATCTGCGCCACGCCCGCCGCCGAGAGCGTCGCCTGGTTGTAAAAAATCCGGCCGAAATGCTCGCGGTCGGGAAACACTTCGTCCTGGGTCGGCAGATTGGCGCCGCCGGAATCGACGAGATAGATGCAGGGAAGCCGGTTCTCGCGCGCGATCTCCTGCGCCCGCAGATGCTTCTTCACCGTCATGGGATAGTAGGTTCCGCCCGTCACCGTCGCATCGTTGGCGACGATGACGCATTCCTGACCGATCACCGGCCCGATGCCGGTGATGATGCCCGCGGCCGGCGCTTGCTCGCCATAGAGGCCGTAGGCAGCGAGCGGCGACAGTTCGAGAAACGCGGCGCCGGGATCGAGCAGCAAATTCACCCGCTCGCGCGGCAGGAGCTTGCCGCGGGCGAGGTGCCGCTGGCGCGCCTCGGCGCCGCCGCCCTCGGCGATGCGGGCCAAGCGTTCCTTGAGATCGGCGACGAGGCCGCGCATCGCCTCGGCATTGCCGCGAAAGGACTCGGAGCGGGGATCGAGCGCAGTCGCAAGGACGGGCATGGGCTCAGGCGGTCTCGGTGAAGAGTTCGCGGCCGATGAGCATGCGGCGAATCTCCGAGGTGCCCGCCCCGATCTCGTAGAGCTTGGCGTCGCGAAGCAGCCGGCCGGCGGGAAAATCATTGATGTAGCCGTTGCCGCCCAGCGCCTGGATGGTCTCGAGTGCCAGCCACGTCGCCTTCTCCGCGGCATAGAGAATGGCGCCTGCCGCGTCCTTGCGCGCGGTGCGGCCGGCATCGCAGGCCCGCGCCACGGCGTAAACATAGGCGCGGCAGGCGCTCATCGTCGTGTACATGTCGGCAAGCTTGCCCTGCATGAGCTGGAACTCGCCGATCGGCTGCCCGAACTGCTTGCGCTCGTGCACATAGGGAAGCACGAGGTCGAGGCAGGCCTGCATGATCCCTAGTGGTCCGCCGGCGAGCACGACGCGCTCGTAGTCGAGTCCGCTCATCAGCACCTTGACGCCCTGGTTGAGCCGGCCGAGGAGGCTCTCTGCCGGCACCTCGCAATCCTCGAAGACGAGTTCCGCCGTCGGCGAGCCGCGCATGCCGAGCTTGTCGAGCTTCTGCGCCGCGCGGAAGCCCTTCATCCCCTTTTCGACCAGAAAGGCGCTGATGCCGCGCGGTCCCGCGGCCGGATCGGTCTTGGCATAGACCACCAGCGTGTCGGCGTGCGAGCCGTTGGTGATCCACATCTTGCTGCCGTTGAGCAGGAAGCGGTCGCCCTTCTTCTCGGCGCGCATGCTCATGCCGACGACATCCGAGCCGGCGCCGGTCTCGCTCATGGCGAGCGCGCCGACATGCTCGCCGCTGATGAGCTTGGGCAGAAAGCGGCGCTTCTGCGCCGCAGTCCCGTGACGCCGAATCTGGTTGACGCAGAGATTGGAATGCGCGCCGTAGGAGAGCCCGACCGAGGCCGAGCCGCGGCTCACTTCCTCCATGGCGACGCTATGCGCGAGGTAGCCCAAGCCGGCGCCGCCATATTCTTCCTCGACAGTGACGCCGAGGAGGCCCAACGCCCCCATCTTGGGCCAGAGGTCGCGGGGAAACTCGTCGGTGCGATCGATCTCGGCGGCGCGCGGCGCGATCTCGGCGTCGGCGAAATCACGGACGCTGTCGCGCAGCATGTCGATCTCCGGTCCGAGATCGAGGTCGAGCGTCGGGTAGCGGTTTGCCGGCATTGTCTGTCGCCCCCGCAGGTTGCGAAAGTTTAATCCCTCTGGGCGGGCGCGCAAGGGATGGGAACGCCGCCGTCGTCCTAGAACGTCATAACTGTTCGCTGCACCATCACTGTCAGGAGACCGCCCCCGTGTCGACCATGAAATTTACGCTACCCGTCGTCGCTCTCGTCGCCGCGCTCGGCGCGTCGGGAGCGGTTCGCGCCCCTTCTGCAGCGGCGCAGGATGCCGCCGCGCAAGCCCAGCCACAGGCCGCGCAACCGCAGGCGCCCGCCCGACCCGACCGGCAGCATTTCGAGCCGGGGCGCCATATCGATGGCCGGATCGCCTATTTGCGGGCCGAACTTAAGATCACGTCCGAGCAAGCCGGGCAATGGGACAAAGTCGCCCAGGCGATCCGCGAGAACGCGCGGCAGATGCACACCGCCTTCGAGCAGGGGCGTGCCAACCGGGACCAGGCGCAGTCGGCCGTGGCCCGGCTCGAGATGCGCCAGCGCTTCGAGGCGCAGAGGGCACAGCAGTCGGAGCGTTTCCTCGCGGCGTTCCGCCCGCTCTACGCCAGCCTTTCCGCCGACCAGAAGAAGGCCGCCGACGACCTCTTCGCGCCGCATTGGCATCATCACCACCGCGCCTGACGGGAGCCGAGCAAGGCGGCGCGGCGCACGCCGCGCCTAGCCGCCGGCGGCCGATTGGGCCGCCACCTGGGCGTCATAGACCGCGATCGCCGTCATGTTGACGAGGCCGCGCACGGTGATCGAGGGCGTGACGATATGTGCCGGGCGGCTGATGCCCAGGAGGATCGGGCCGATGGCGAGGCCGTCGCCTAAGACCTTGAGCATATTGAAGGCGATATTGGCGGCATCGAGGCTCGGCATGATCAGGAGATTGGCCGATCCCTGAAGCAGCGAATGCGGAAAGATCCGTTGCCGGATCTCCTCGGCGATCGCCGCATCGGCATGCATCTCGCCCTCGACCTCCAGCGCCGGAGCGCGCTCGCGCAGGATGAGCCGCGCCTCGCGCATCTTCCGCGCCGACGGCGCGTCCGAGCTGCCGAAGTTCGAATGCGACAGCAGCCCCACCTTGGGCTCGATGCCGAAATGGCGCACGGCATCGGCCGCGCGCACTGTCATCTCCGCGATCTGCGCCGCCGAGGGATCGTCGACGACGTAGGTATCGCAAAGAAAGAACGTGCCCTTGGGCAAAATGAGCGCGGAGAGCGCCGCCGGCGCGCTCGCTCCCGGGACGAGGCCCAGGATGTCCAGAACATGGCGCAGATGGCGATGGTATTGGCCGACGGCGCCGCACAGCATGGCATCCGCCTCGCCACGCCGCAGCATGAGCGCCGCGATCACCGAGGGACGCGTGCGGACGAGGCTGCGCGCATAGTCCGGCGAGATGCCCTTGCGCTCCATGAGTGCGTGGTAAACCTTGGAGTATTCGTTGTAGCGAGGATCGCTGGTGGGATCGACGAGTTGAACGTCGCGATCGAGCGCGAGCCGCAGATTGAGCCGCTCGATGCGGCGCTGCACCACCTCGCGGCGGCCGATGAGGATGGGCCAAGCGAGGTGGTCGTCGAGCACCTGCTGCGCCGCGCGCAACACGCGTTCGTCCTCGCCATCGGCATAGACGACGCGCTTCGGCTCGGCGCGCGCGCGTTCGAACACCGGCTTCATGGCGAGGCCGGAGCGGAAGACGAATTGCGTCAGGCGCTGGCGATAGGCGGCGAAATCGGCAATCGGCCGCGTCGCTACGCCACTCTCCATCGCCGCCTTCGCTACCGCCGGCGCGATCTCCAGGATGAGGCGCGGGTCGAAGGGCCGAGGAATGAGATAATCCGGCCCAAAGGTCAGGTTCGCGCCGCCATAGGCGGCGGCCACCACGTCGGAGGGCTCGGCGAGCGCGAGATTGGCCAGCGCTTCGACGCAGGCGAGCTTCATCGCCTCGTTGATCGAGGTCGCGCCGACATCGAGGGCGCCGCGGAAGATGAAGGGAAAGCAGAGAACGTTGTTGACCTGATTGGGATAGTCGGTGCGGCCGCTGGCGATGATCGCGTCGGGCCGCGCGGCCCGCGCCGCCTCGGGCATGATCTCGGGCTCGGGATTGGCGAG
This sequence comes from Allostellaceae bacterium, assembly GCA_035604195.1. Taxonomy (GTDB): domain Bacteria; phylum Pseudomonadota; class Alphaproteobacteria; order ATCC43930; family CGMCC-115725; genus DATJLY01. The sequence continues at coordinate 21,285 of DATNIY010000081.1, read as the reverse complement.
CGCCAGGATGAGCGGCCGCGCCGCCATGCGCGCCACCATCTCGGGCTTGAGCACCGCCGGCGCGGAAAGGCCGAGAAAGATGTCGGCGCCCTCGATCACCTCGGCGAGAGTTCTGGCCTTGGTGTCCTTGGCGTAGATGTCCTTGCGCGGGTCCATCTCCTCCTTGCGGCCGCGCCAGACCACGCCGTAGCGGTCGGTGGCGATGATGTTCTCGACCGGAAGCCCCATGCTCACCAGGAGGTCGAGGCAGGCAATGGCCGCGGCGCCCGCGCCCGAGGTGACGAGCTTCACGCTCTCGAGCGATTTGCCGACCAGCCGCAAGCCGTTGCGCACGGCGGCGCCGACGATGATCGCGGTGCCGTGCTGGTCGTCGTGGAACACCGGGATCTTGAGGCGCTGGCGCAGCTTGCCTTCGACGGTGAAGCATTCCGGCGCCTTGATGTCCTCGAGATTGATGCCGCCGAAGGTCGGCTCGAGTGCGGCGATGATCTCGACCAGCCGGTCGGGATCGCGCTCGTCGATCTCGATGTCGAAGACGTCGATGCCAGCAAATTTCTTGAAGAGAACCGCCTTGCCTTCCATGACCGGCTTCGCCGCCAAGGGACCGATCGCGCCCAGCCCCAGCACCGCCGTGCCGTTGGTGATGACGCCGACGAGATTGCTGCGCGCCGTGACGGTCGCGGCTTCCGCCGGATCGGCCGCAATCGCGAGCGAAGCGGCAGCGACGCCCGGGGTATAGGCGAGCGCCAGGTCGCGCTGCGTGCCCAGCGGCTTCGTCGCCACCACGGCGATCTTCCCGGGCGTCGGCAGACGGTGATATTCGAGCGCGCTCTCGCTAATATTCTCGGTCATCGGATTTACGGAGGAGTGGTGCGGTCGAGAAGACTCGAACTTCCACGGGGTTTCCCCCACAGCGACCTCAACGCTGCGCGTCTACCAATTCCGCCACGACCGCGGCGCCGCGGCGCTGCGCCCTTTCGCACGCCGCCGATGGCGCCGGTCCTTAGCAAATCCGCCGGGGCATAGCAAGCCGGATGCGGAACTTGGACGAGATCGAATGGCGCATCGACGATGCTCCCATCGCCTATGAGAATGCGGTGGCGGAGATGGAAAATCGTGTCGCCGCGATCCGCGCCGGCACGGCGCCCGAGCTCGTTTGGCTCCTCGAGCATCCGCCGCTCTATACCGCCGGCTCCAGCGCGCGGGCCGAGGATCTGGTCGACCCCGGGCTCTTTCCCGTGCACCGCGCCGGGCGCGGCGGGCAATACACCTATCACGGTCCGGGGCAGCGGGTGGGCTACGTCATGCTCGACTTGAGCCGGCGCGGCATGGATCTCCGTCTCTACGTCCGATCCCTGGAAGAGTGGCTCATCCGCACGCTCGCCGTATTCAATCTCACAGGCGAGCGCCGCGTCGGCCGGGTCGGCATCTGGATCGACGAGGGCCAGGGACGCGAGAGCAAGATCGCGGCCATCGGCGTGCGCGTGCGGCACTGGGTGAGCTACCATGGCGTGTCGCTCAACCGCGATCCCGACTTGACGCATTACCGCGGCATCGTCCCCTGCGGCATCCGCGGGCACGGGGTGACCTCGCTGGCGGCGCAGGGAATTGCGGTCTCCCCGACCGAGCTCGACCGCGCTCTCAAGGCCAATTTCGCGGCCGTCTTCCGGCCTTGACCAGCGGGTGCCCGAGCACGATATCCGAGCTAGATTACCCGCAAGCATGCTTCGTCTTCTCGCATCTTCCCTCATCGCCCTCTTCGTGGTCACCTCCGGGGCCGCCGCCCAATCGCGCGCGGCGCCCGAGAGCCGCGAAGCCATCCATCTGTCCTTCGCGCCGGTGGTCAAGAAGGTGGCGCCCGCCGTCGTCAATGTCTATTCGCGCCGCACCGTGCGCGCACAATCGCCGTTCTTCAACGACCCCTTCTTCCAGCGCTTCTTCGGCGAGAATTCGCCGTTTGCGCCGCGGGAGCGGGTCCTGAACTCGCTGGGCTCGGGCGTGATCCTCGATCCCGGCGGCCTCGTCGTCACCAACAGTCACGTCATCAAGGACGCGCAGGAGGTGCGCGTCGTCCTCAGCGACCGGCGCGAATTCGAGGCGCATATCGCGCTGACGGACGAGCGCGCCGACCTCGCCGTGCTGCGCATCGATACGCATGGCGAGCGCCTACCGACCTTGGAGCTCGGCGACAGTGACGGCCTCGAGGTCGGCGATCTCGTGCTGGCGATCGGCAATCCCTTTGGCGTCGGCCAGACCGTGACCAGCGGCATCGTCTCGGCCCTGGCGCGCACCGATGTCGGCATCAGCGACTTTCAATCCTTCATCCAGACCGACGCGGCGATCAATCCCGGCAATTCCGGCGGCGCGCTGGTCGATCTCGACGGAAGGCTGGTCGGCATCAATACCGCGATCTTCTCGCGCTCGGGCGGCTCGATCGGGATCGGCTTCGCGATTCCCGCCGCCATGGTGCGGATCGAGCTTGAGGCCGCGAGCAGCGGCAGCCGTATCCTGCGGCCGTGGTTCGGGGCCTCGACCCAGGAGGTGACGGCGGAGATCGCCGAAAACCTCGGTCTGCCGCACCCGGAGGGCGTGCTGATCAAGGACGTGGCCCCCGGCAGTCCGGCGGCCCAGGCCGGGCTGCGGCTCGGCGACGTGATCCTCGAGATCGGCGGACACGAGATCTACGACCCGGACGGTTTGCGTTTTCGTGTCGCGACCTTGCCGGTTGACCAGCCAGTGAAGCTGACGCTGTGGCGGGCGCATCAGCGCCAGAAGGCGACGGTGGTCCTGACGCGGCCGCCGGAAGATCCGCCGCGCGACATGATCGAGCTCACGGGCGACCAGCCATTTGCCGGCGCGACGGTCGGCAACCTCAACCCGGCCTATGACGACGAGCTTGGCTTGGATCCGAAGCAGCGCGGCGTCGTCGTCGATGCCGTGCATGAAGGCAGTGCGGCGGCGCGGCTCGGCTTGGAGCGCGGCGACATCGTCGCCAGCATCGGCCGCCGCACGGTCGAAAACGTCGCCCAACTCAAGGAGATCCTGAGCCAATCGGGGTCGCCCTGGAAGCTCGGGGTGCGGCGCGGCGACCGGCTGATCTCGGTGACGGTGCGATGAAGAGCCTCTTCGAATCCGAGGCCCCGCGGCCGCTCGCCGACCGATTGCGACCGCAGCTTCTCGAGGATGTGGTGGGCCAGGATCACCTCCTTGCGCCCGACGCGCCGATCGGCCGCATGGTAGCGGCGCGGCGTCTCGCCTCGATGATCTTGTGGGGACCGCCGGGCTGCGGCAAGACCACCATCGCCCGCCTCCTCGCCGACCGCACCGCCATGCATTTCGAGCCGCTCTCCGCGGTCTTCTCGGGCGTCGCCGATCTACGCAAGATCTTCGATGCCGCGCGCAAGCGGCGCGTCGGCGGCCAGGGCACGCTGCTCTTTGTCGACGAGATCCACCGCTTCAACAGGGCGCAGCAGGACAGTTTCCTGCCCTATGTCGAGGACGGCACGGTGGTGCTGGTCGGCGCCACCACGGAGAACCCGTCCTTCGAGCTGAACGGCGCGCTGCTGTCGCGCTGCCAGGTCTTCGTGCTGCACCGCCTCGACGAAGCGGCGCTCGACGTGCTGCTGGCACGGGCCGAGGCGGCGGTTGGGACCGTGCCGCTCGACGCCGAGGCACGCCAGGCGCTCAAGGCGATGGCGGATGGCGACGGCCGCTTCGTCTTCAACCTCGCCGAGGAGCTGGCCGCGCTGCCGCCCGGCACCATGCTCGACACCGCCGGCTTGACCGCGGCGGTGCAGCGGCGCGCGCCGCTTTACGACAAGGCCCAGGAGGGCCACTACAATCTGATCAGCGCGCTGCACAAGGCAGTGCGCGGCTCCGACGTCGATGCGGCGCTCTATTGGCTCGCGCGCATGCTGGTTGGCGGCGAGCATCCCATCTATATCGCACGGCGCATGGTGCGCATGGCGGTCGAGGACATCGGCCTTGCCGAGCCGCAGGCCCTGCCGCTGACCCTCGCCGCCTGGGAGGCCTATGAGCGCTTGGGGTCGCCCGAGGGCGAGTTGGCGTTGGCGCAGGCGTTGATCTTTCTCGCCACTTCGCCCAAGTCGAACGCCGCCTACACCGCCTTCGGCGCGGCGCAGCGCGCGGCGGCGGAGAGCGGCTCCCTCATGCCGCCGTTGCATGCCGTCAACGCGCCGACGCGCCTCATGCGCGACCTCGGCTATGGCGAGGGTTACGTTTATGACCCAAATACCGCGGAGGGATTCTCCGGCCTCAATTATTTCCCTGACGCGCTGCCGCGCCAGAGCTTCTATCACCCGGTCGAGCGCGGCTTCGAGCGCGAGATCAAGAAGCGGCTCGACTATTGGGAGAAGCTGCGCAACCGCAAGACGGAATAGTCCGGATGGACCAAACGGATTCGGGAACGCCGCGGACGGCGCGCCCCTATAAGCCTATAGTGACGAGTCTTATCGCTTTCTGGAGATCGCCCATGCCCAAGCTTTCGGCCAAACTGATCCCGCTCGGCGCCGCGCTTTTGCTGTTGCTGGCGACCATCGGCGCGCCACAGGCGCAGGCCCCCTACCCGCCCGTCCCGGCGCCACAGGTCGAAGCCCCGCCGCCGCCGCCGCCGCCGCCCGGGCCAGCTGGCGTCTGGGTGTGGCGGCCCGGCTATTGGCACTGGAACGGCGTCCGCTATGTCTGGTTTCGCGGCCGCTATGTCCATCCGGACCGGCCGGGCGCGGTCTGGGAGCCGGCGCATTGGGCGATGCGCGGCGGGGCTTGGGTCTGGGTCCCCGGCCATTGGCGCTGAGCCCGAGGTAGTCTAGGTCGCCGCCGGCGGCTAGATTGCCGCCACGATGAACGGCGTTCACACTATCGAGGTCGCGGCCGAGGATGCCGAGATCCGGCTCGACCGCTGGTTCAAGCGGCATTTCCCCGCTCTCGGCCATGGCCGGCTGGAGAAGCTGTTGCGCACGGGCCAGGTCCGGCTTGACGGCCGCCGCGCCGAGGCCGGTGATCGTGTCGTCCCAGGCCAGCGGGTCCGGGTCCCGCCCCTGGGCGACCCCAGCGCCCCGCCGCCGCGCGCCGCTCCGTCCGAGCCGAGCCGGCACGAAGCCGCCGCCATCCAAGCCGCCGTGTTGCATTGCGACGACGAGGTGATCGTGCTGGCGAAGCCCCCCGGCCTTGCGGTGCAGGGCGGCACCAAGATCGGCCTCAGCCTCGATGCGCTGCTCGACGCGTTGCGCTTCGGCGCAGCGGAACGGCCGCGTCTGGTCCATCGCCTCGACAAGGATACCAGCGGCGTGCTCGTGCTCGGCCGCAACGCCCGCGCCGCTGCCAAGCTTGCCGAAGCGTTTCGCGGCAAGGCGGTGCGCAAGGTCTATTGGGCGGCGACCGTCGGCGTGCCGAAACAGCGCCAGGGCCGCATCGCTCAGCCGCTCGCCAAGCTGCCGGGGCGCGCCGGCGAACGCGTCGTGGCGGACGAGGAGGGCAAGCCTGCGCTCACCTACTACCGGGTCGTTGCGCATGCCGGCGACAAGATCGCTTGGCTCGCGCTCGAGCCCGTGACCGGACGAACGCACCAGCTCCGCGCGCATTGCGCGGCGCTGGGGACGCCGATCCTCGGCGACGGCAAATACGGCGGCTCTGCCGCGCATCCGGCCGGGGTACCGCAGGCGCGGCGGCTTCATCTCCATGCCCGCGCCCTGTCCTTTCCTCGTCCCGGCGGCGGAAGACTGACGGTGACGGCGCCGCTGCCGCCGCATATGCGCGAAACCTGGGCGTTCTTCGGCTTCGAGGAAGGGGAGGAGCGCGACCCCTTCGCCGATCTGGCGCCCGGGCGCTAGCGCTTCCATGAGGCGCGTTTATCGACATGCCGCGACGGTGGCGGCGGATGGGCGTTTCGCCATCGAACTCGACGGCAAGTCGCTGCGCACGCCCGCCAAGGCGGCGCTCGCCGTGCCGAGCTGGGCGCTGGCCGAAGCCATCGCCGAGGAATGGCTGGCGCAAGGGGGACAAGTGCGGCCGCAGACCCTATCGCTCACGCGACTCGCCAGCACCGCCATCGACCTGATCGCGCCCCGCCGCGCCGAAATCGTTGCCGAGATCGCCGAATACGCCGGCACCGATCTCCTCTGCTATCGCGCCGCGCATCCGCCCGAGCTGGCGCAGCGCCAACACCAGGTCTGGCAGCCGCTTCTCGATTGGGCCGCGTTGCGCTACGACGCGCCGCTCCGCAGCGCCACCGGAATCGTGCCGCTGGAACAGCCGGCGGCGAGTCTCAGGGCCTATGAGGCGGCCGTCGCGGCTTACGAGGCGATGGCTCTTGCCGGATTGAACCTTGCCACCCGCGCCTGCGGCTCGCTCGTCCTCGCCTTGGCGCTGGCCGAAGGCCGGATCGACGCCGACGCGGCCTTCGCTGCCGCGCAGCTCGACGAGAGCTTCGAGATCGAGCGGTGGGGCGAAGATTCCGAGCAGACTCGGGGGCGCAGCGCGGTCAAGGAGGACATCGTCCTAGCCGCGCGCTTCATCGATCTGCTGCGCCGATGAAGCTCGGGCTGGCGCTCGTCCGCGGTTGGTGATATCTCCGAGCCGCCCCCGCTATCGCCCTGGGAGCGCGAAGATGCTGGACATTCTGCGTCAATTGGAAGAAAAGCGTGCCGCGGCCCGGCTGGGCGGCGGCGAGCGCCGCATCATACAGCAGCATGCCAAGGGCAAGCTCACGGCGCGCGAGCGGCTCGAGATCCTCTTCGATCCCAATTCCTTCGAGGAATGGGACATGTTCGTCGAACACCGCTCGCACGATTTCGGCATGGCCGGGCACAAGATCCCGGGCGACGGCGTGGTCACCGGCCACGGCACGGTGGACGGCCGCCTGGTCTTCGCCTTCAGCCAGGATTTCACCGTCTTCGGCGGCGCGCTCAGCGAGGCGCATGCCGAGAAGATCTGCAAGATCATGGATCAGGCGATGCGGGTCGGCGCGCCCGTGGTCGGGCTCAACGATTCGGGCGGCGCGCGCATTCAAGAAGGCGTCGCGTCGCTCGCCGGCTACGCCGAGGTGTTTCAGCGCAACGTCCTCGCTTCGGGCGTGGTGCCGCAGATCTCGCTGGTCATGGGCCCCTGCGCCGGCGGCGCGGTCTATTCGCCGGCCATGACCGACTTCATCTTCATGGTCGAGGACAGCGCCTACATGTTCGTCACCGGCCCCGATGTGGTGAAGACGGTGACGCATGAGAACGTCACGCATGAGGAGCTGGGCGGCGCCGTGACGCACACGACGCGCTCGGGCGTCGCCGATCTCGCCTTCGAAAACGATATCGAGGCGCTCATGGAGCTGCGGCGCTTCCTCGGCTTTCTGCCGGCCTCGAACCGCGCCAAGCCGCCGCTGCGCCCGACTTGGGACCCCGCCGACCGGACCGAGCCGTCGCTCGATACGCTGGTGCCGGCCAATCCCAACAAGCCCTACGACATGCGCGAGCTGATCGAGAAGGTGGCGGACGAGGGCGAGTTCTTCGAGCTGCAGCCGGCCTATGCCCGCAACATCATCATCGGCTTCGCGCGGATGGACGGCGCGCCCGTCGGCGTCGTCGCCAATCAGCCGATGGTGCTGGCGGGCTGCCTCGACATCGACAGTTCCCGGAAGGCGGCGCGTTTCGTGCGGTTTTGCGACTGCTTCGGCATCCCGATTCTGACCTTCGTCGACGTGCCGGGATTCCTGCCGGGGACCTCGCAGGAATATGGCGGCATCATCAAGCATGGCGCCAAGCTGCTCTATGCCTTCGCCGAGGCCACCATCCCCAAGGTGACGGTGATCACGCGCAAGGCCTATGGCGGCGCCTATGACGTGATGAGCTCGAAGCATTTGCGCGGCGACGTGAACTATGCCTGGCCGTCGGCCGAGATCGCGGTGATGGGCCCCAAGGGCGCGGTCGAGATCATCTTCCGCGGCGATCTCGGCAACCCCGCCAAGATCGAGGCGCGCACCGAAGAGTACCGCGAGAAATTCGCCAATCCCTTCGTCGCGGGCAGCCGCGGCTTCATCGACGACGTGATCATGCCGCATGGCACGCGCCGGCGCATCTGCCGCTCGCTCGCCATGCTGCGCGACAAGCAACTGAGCAATCCGTGGAAGAAGCACGACAACATCCCGCTCTAGGGCGCGCCAAGTCGCCGCGCTGATGTTCAAGAAAATCCTCATCGCCAATCGCGGCGAGATCGCCTGCCGAGTCATCCGGACGGCGCGGCGCATGGGTATCGCGACCGTCGCGGTCTATTCCGACGCCGATGCCGACGCGCTGCACGTGCGCCAAGCAGACGAGGCCGTGCATATCGGCCCGCCGCCCGCGGCGGACAGCTATCTCCGCATCGACCGCATCCTCGAGGCCTGCCGCGCGACCCGGGCCGAGACGGTGCATCCGGGTTACGGTTTTCTCTCGGAGAACGCCCAATTCGCCGCGGCGCTGGAGAAGGCGGCAATCGTCTTCATCGGGCCGGATGCGCGCGCCATCTCCGCGCTGGGCGACAAGATCGCGGCGAAGAAGCTCGCGGCGGCGGCCGGGGTCTCGACCGTCCCGGGCCATCTCGATGCCATCGCCGATGCCGAGCAGGCCCGGCGCATCGCCCGCGACATCGGCTATCCCGTGATGATCAAGGCGGCGGCGGGCGGCGGCGGCAAGGGCATGCGCATCGCCAGGAACGACGCCGAGATCCGCGAGGGTTTCCGCGCCGCCGGCAACGAGGCGCGCGCCAGTTTCGCCGACGGTCGGGTCTTCATCGAAAAGTACATCGAGGAGCCGCGGCACATCGAGATCCAGATCCTTGCCGATGCGCATGGCACGGTCGTCTATCTGTTCGAGCGCGAATGCTCGATCCAGCGCCGTCATCAGAAGGTGATCGAGGAGGCGCCCAGTCCTTTCCTCGATGCCAAGACCCGCGCCGCCATGGGCGCGCAAGCCGTGGCGCTCGCCAGTGCGGCCGGATACCGCTCGGCCGGCACCGCCGAGTTCATCGTCGACCGCGAACGGAATTTCTATTTCCTCGAGATGAACACGCGGCTCCAGGTCGAGCATCCCGTCACCGAGATGGTCACCGGCCTCGATCTCGTCGAGCTCATGATCCGGATCGCCGCGGGAGAGAAACTGCCCTTCGCCCAGAAGGATTTGAGGCTGCAGGGCTCGGCCATCGAGGCGCGCGTCTATGCCGAGGATCCGACCCGGAATTTCCTGCCCTCGGTCGGACGGCTGGTGCGCTATATCCCGCCGGAGGGCGAAGGCATCCGCGTCGATAGCGGCGTCGAGGAAGGCGCCGAGATCAGCCTCTACTATGACCCGATGATCGCCAAGCTCGTCGCCTATGGCGACGATCGGGAGGCCGCGATCGTCCGGCTCGGCGCCGCGCTTGACGGCTTCCATATCCGCGGTCCGTCGCACAATCTCGGGTTTCTCTCGGCGGTCATTGCCAATAAGCGATTCCGCGCCGGCCGGCTTTCGACGGGTTTCATCGCCGAGGAGTTTCCCGAGGGCTTCTCGGGAAAGACCATCGATGCCGCGGCCAAGGCCGACGCCCTTGCCGTCGCCGCCGCGGTGCAATGCATCGTCGCCGAGCATGCCGCGCGAATCGACGGCCAAATCTCCGGTCGAAGCCGTCCGCCGCCGGTGGATTGGACCATCTGCGTCGGCGAGCCCGGCGACGAGGCCCAACGCCACGCGGCGCGGGTCATGCGCGCCGGCGAGTCGATCACGGTAGAGATCGCCGGGAAATCCCGGACGATCGCGACCACCTGGCAGCCATGGCAGCCCTTGCTTCGCGTCGCCATGGACGGGACGCAAGCAGTGTTCCAGATTGCGCGCGACGGCATCGGCATGACTCTGTCGCGGGGCGGCGCGAGCTTGCGCGTCATGGTCGTGCCCCCGCGCACGGCGGAGCTCTTGGTGTTGATGGCGGTGAAGCCGCCGCCCGATCTGTCGCGCTTCCTGCTATCGCCCATGCCCGGACTTCTCGTCTCGCTCGCGGTGAGCGAGGGCCAGCGGGTCAAGGCGGGCGAGGAGCTGGCGGTAGTCGAGGCGATGAAGATGGAGAACCTGCTGCGGGCCGAGCGCGACGGAGAGGTGCTCAAGATCCATGCCACGCCCGGCGCGAGCCTCGCCGTCGACCAGGTGATTCTCGAATTCGCGTGAGCGGCGGTGGCGAGCATTGCGGTCCGCCTCTCGATCCAAGGCCGGGTCCAAGGCGTCGGCTTTCGCGCCTGGGCGGCGCATCAGGCGCGGCGGCGGGGCCTGCGCGGGTGGGTCCGCAACTGCCGCGACGGCAGCGTCGAAATGCTGATCGTCGGCGAGGCCGCGGATATCGAATCGATGATCGACGCCTGTCGACTCGGGCCGGCGCTGGCGCAAGTCTCCGCCGTGCTGCGCGAGCCTTCGAGCGATGACGGCGCGACCGAGTTCGAGCAGCGGCCGACGGCTTGAACCGCCGATGGCCACGGGCCAGCTTCGCCTCCTCGCGAGCCGCCGCCTGCTGCCGTTCTTCTGCGTGCAATTTCTGGGCGCGGTGAACGACAACCTTTTCAAGAACGCGCTCGTCATCCTGGTCGCCTATCGCGCCACCCAATCCTCGACCGCAACCGAGATCGTCGTCACCATCGCGACGGCATTATTCATCCTGCCCTATTTCCTGTTCTCGGCGACGGCGGGCCAGCTCGCGGACAAATACGCTAAGGCCGGCCTCGTCCGCATCGTCAAGCTCTGGGAAGTCGGCGTCATGGTCTTGGCGGCGGCGGGCTTTGCCTTAGGCAACACTGCCTTCCTGCTCGGCATCCTGTTCCTCTTGGGCGTGCAGGCGACGTTTTTCGGCCCGGTCAAATACGGCATCCTGCCGGAGCTGTTGGTGCCCGAGGAACTCATGGCGGGCAACGCTCTCGTCGAGGCCGGCACCTTCCTTGCCATTTTGATCGGCACGATCGCGGGCGGGCTCTTGATCCTCACGCACTACGGCACCATCACGGTCACGGCGACGTTGCTCGTCTTCGCCGCGGCGGGCTGGGCCGCGAGCCTCGCCATCCCGCGCACTGCAAGCGCCGCGCCGCGCTTGCGGCTCAATTGGAACATCGCCGCCGAGACCTGGGCCATCCTGCGTCACGTGCAGGAGCGGCCGGAGCTGCTTTGGCCGATTCTCGGCATTTCCTGGTTCTGGGCGGTGGGCGTCGGCTACCTCGCCCAGTTCCCGAACTACGCCAAGGACGTGCTCGGCGCCAACAACGAGGTGGTGACGCTGTTTCTCACGCTCTTTTCGGTCGGAATCGGCGCGGGCTCGATGCTCTGCGGCAAGCTGCAAAAGGGCGAAATCAACGCGCGGCTGGTGCCGTGGGGCGCATTCGCGATGGCGCTCTTCGCGCTCGACCTGTCCTTCGCCGGCGCCGGCGCCATGAGCGACGCCCGACTCGCCGGCGCGCTGTCCTTCCTCGCCGTGCCCGGGCACTGGCGGATCGTCTTCGACCTCTTCGCGATCGCGCTCGGCGGCGGGATTTTCGTCGTGCCGCTCTACGCGATCATGCAGGCGCGCAGCGAGGAGCAGCAGCGCGCCCGTGTCGTCGCCGCCAACAACGTGCTGAACGCCCTGTTCATGGTGAGCTGCGGCGCCATAAGCGCGCTGATGCTGCAATTGGGCGCGGGTGTCAGGGGCATCTTCCTCGCCCTCGCCATCGGCAATTTCATCGTCGCGGCGGCGAGTCTGCGCCGCCCGTGACGATCAGGCCGTGGCTGCCTCCGCCTCGGCTTCCGCGGCCTGGACCGGGCCGGAATCCTGGCCCTTGGCCGCGACATCGCGGTCGACGAGCTCGATGAACGCCATTGGCGCGGCGTCGCCGTAACGGAATCCGGCCTTGAAGATCCGGCAATAGCCGCCCGGCCGCGACGCATAGCGCTGGGCCAAGGTCGTCATCACCTTGTCGGCGATCTTCGCGTCCTGCAGCGCCGCGATGAGCTGGCGGCGGGCGTGGAGCCCGCCGCGCTTGCCGAGGGTGATGAGCCGCTCGACGATCGGCCGCAGATCCTTGGCCTTGGGCAGAGTCGTCCGGATCTGCTCATGCTTCAGGAGCGCGTGGGCCATATTTTCGAACATGGCCGTGCGGTGAGCAGAGGTGCGGCTGAAACTGCGGCCGCTCATACGGTGGCGCATCGCGATCGCTCCGGGTCAATAAGGCTCCTCGAGGCGCTTGGCCAGCTCCTCGATGTTTTCAGGCGGCCAGTTCGGAATCTCCATGCCCAAATGGAGGCCCATCTGCGCTAGGACTTCCTTGATCTCGTTCAATGACTTACGGCCGAAATTCGGGGTCCGCAGCATTTCCGCTTCGGTCTTCTGCACGAGATCGCCGATATAGACGATGTTGTCGTTCTTGAGGCAATTGGCCGAGCGCACCGAAAGCTCGAGCTCGTCGACCTTGCGCAAAAGGTTCTTGTTGAAGGGCAGCTCGCTCGGCCGCTCCTCTTCGAAGGCGGCGCGCGGCTCCTCGAAATTGATGAAGAGCTGGAGCTGGTCCTGGAGGATGCGCGCGGCAAGGGCCACGGCGTCCTCCGGCGTCACCGCGCCGTCGGTCTCGATGCGCATCGACAGCTTGTCGTAATCGGTGACCTGGCCGACGCGAGTGTTCTCGACCTTGTAGCTCACCTTGCGCACCGGGCTGTAAAGCGCGTCGACCGGAATGAGGCCGATGGGCGAATCCTCCGGCCGGTTCTCGGTCGCGGCCTTGTAGCCCTTGCCGTTGTCGACGGTGAGCTCCATCACGACCTTGGCGCCGCTGTCGAGCGTGCAGACGAGATGCTCGGGATTCATGATCTCGATGTCGTGCCCGGTCTCGATCTGACCCGCCCGCACTTCGCCGGGGCCGGTCGCCCTGAGCCGCATCCGCTTCGGGCCTTCGCCATGCATGCGCAGCCCGATTCCCTTGATGTTGAGCACGATGTCGGTGATGTCCTCGAGCACGCCCGGCAGCGACGAGAACTCATGCAGCACGCCCTCGATCTGCACCGAGGTCACCGCCGCGCCCTGCAGCGAGGACAAGAGCACGCGCCGGAGGGCGTTGCCGAGCGTGAGCCCGAAGCCGCGCTCCAGCGGCTCGGCGACGACGACCGCAATGCGCTTGGGATCGTCGCCAGGCTCGATCGAAAGCTGCTTCGGTTTGATCAGAGCTTGCCAGTTTTTCTGAATCACCTGCCGTACCTCATGCCATATGGCGCGAATTCCTCGGCTGCCGCCGTCCGCCGAAAGACCGCAATTTCGAGCCGCGCAGCTCGACGCCGGTGCTTATCCTCTGGCCGCGCGACTCGGCCTTCGCAGACTAGACGCGCCGCCGTTTGGGCGGCCGGCAGCCGTTATGCGGGACCGAGGTCACATCGCGAATCGTGGTGACCGTGAATCCCACGGCCTGGAGCGCGCGGAGCGCCGATTCGCGCCCGGAGCCAGGCCCTTTGACTTCGATCTCGAGCGTGCGCATGCCGTGGTCCATCGCCTTGCGGCCGGCATCCTCGGCCGCGACCTGGGCGGCATAGGGAGTCGATTTGCGCGAGCCCTTGAACCCCATGGTGCCGGAGGACGACCAGGCGATGGTATTGCCTTGGGCGTCGGTGATGGTGATCATCGTGTTGTTGAAGGTGGCGTTGACATGCGCCACGCCCGAGGTGATGTTCTTGCGCTCGCGACGGCGCAAGCGCGGCGCTGCTGCTGGCTTCGCCATTTCGATTCCTCGTTGCCTCTGGGCTTACTTCGTCGCCTGCTTCTTGCCGGCGATGGGACGCGCCGGGCCCTTGCGGGTCCGCGCATTGGTATGGGTGCGCTGGCCCCGCACCGGCAGGCCCTTGCGGTGCCGCAGGCCACGATAGCAGCCGAGATCCATCAGCCGCTTGATGTTCATGGCGACCTGCCGCCGCAGATCGCCCTCGACCGTGTAGTCGCGGTCGATCGCCTCGCGGATGCGCAGCACCTCGTCGTCGGTCAGCTCGTGCACGCGCCGCTGCGGCGGAATGCCGAGCTTGCCGCAGATCTGCTCCGCCGTGGTCCGGCCGATGCCGTGGATATAGGTAAGTCCGATGGGAACCCGCTTCTGATTGGGAATGTTGACGCCAGCGATGCGCGCCACCTGCGCTCCTCCTCAGAATCTGGATGTTGGACAACGGCCACGGGCCCGCGGGAGACCGAGGGTCGGCACTATATAGAATTTGGTAAGCAAAAGTCAACGGTCGTGCGGGCCTGCCAGGCCGTTTAGAAGTCGTTCAATCTGTTCGGTCACCTCGTCTATGGGTGCCATCCCGTCGACCGACCGGAGCACCCCCTTTGCCCGATAATAGGGCAGGATGGGCGCCGTCTGATCGTGATAGGCGGCAAGCCGCGCCTTGACGGTCTCGGGCCGATCGTCGCCGCGGCGGACGAAATCCTGGCTGCCGCAGACGTCGCAGATGCCCTCGCGCTGCGGGCGGTGATAGCGGTCGTGATAGCTGGCGCCGCATTTGGTGCAGGTGAAGCGCCCGGCGATGCGGTCCACGAGCGCGCTCTCGTCCACCGTCATCTCGATGACCAGGTCGAGCTTGAGCCCCTTCCGGTTCAACATCGCATCGAGCGCCTCGGCCTGCGGCACCGTCCGCGGGAAGCCGTCGAGGATGAAGCCTCTGGCCCCGCCCAGGCGGTCGATGCGCTGGGCGATGAGCGCAATCATGATGTCGTCCGAGACGAGTTGGCCCGAATCCATGATCGCCTGCACCTGCCGCCCGAGGGCGCTCCCGGAACTGCGCTCGGCGCGCAGCATGTCGCCCGTCGCCAGTTGGACCAAGCCATAGCGTTCTTCAAGACGCTTGGCCTGGGTGCCCTTTCCCGCTCCCGGCGGGCCGAGCAGGATGAGGTTCACCCGCGTCTCCCGCGCAGCTTCGACTTCTTGATCAGCCCTTCATACTGGTGGGCCAGCAGGTGCGAGTGGATTTGCGCCACCGTGTCCATGGTGACGCTGACCACGATCAGGAGACTGGTGCCGCCGAAATAGAAGGGCACGGCGTATTCCGAGACCAGGATCTCCGGCAGGACGCAGACCCCGGCGAGATAGAGCGCCCCCACCACGGTCAAGCGGGTCAGCACGTAGTCGAGGTGGTCGGCGGTGTTCTTGCCCGGCCGGATGCCCGGAACGAAGCCGCCGTATTTCCTCAGATTGTCCGCGGTCTCGGCCGGGTTGAAGACGATCGCGGTATAGAAGAAGCAGAAAAAGGCAATGAGCGCGACGTAGAGCAGGATGTAGAGCGGCTTGCCGTGGCCGAGCCAGGCCGCGATGTCGCCGAGAATCCCAGTCTGCTCGGTGTTGAAGCTGGCGATCGTCGCCGGCAGCAGCAGCAGCGAGGAAGCAAAGATCGGCGGGATGACGCCGGAGGTGTTGAGCTTCAGCGGCAGATGCGAGGCCTCGCCGCCGAACATCTTGTTGCCGACCTGGCGCTTGGGATACTGCACGAGGATGCGGCGCTGCGCCCGCTCCATGAAGACGATGAAGGCGACGACGGCGACGGCGAGAACCAGGAACGCGATGATGAAGAAGGTCGAGAGCGCGCCGGTGCGGCCG
Source organism: Allostellaceae bacterium (assembly GCA_035604195.1). GTDB lineage: Bacteria > Pseudomonadota > Alphaproteobacteria > ATCC43930 > CGMCC-115725 > DATJLY01. The sequence goes on along the minus strand of DATNIY010000081.1, from coordinate 5,696 downwards.
AGCTCGAGGAGCGCCGCCAGCGCCGAGGGCATGCGCGCGACGATGCCGGAGAAAATGATCAGCGAAATGCCGTTCCCGACGCCGCGCGCGGTGATCTGCTCGCCGAGCCACATCAGGAAGACGGTGCCGCCGGTGAGCGTCACCACCGTGGTGAGCCGGAAGAAAATCCCGGGGTCGAGGACGGCGAGCCCCGATGGCCCGCGCAGCCCTTCGAGCCCGACGGCGATGCCATAGGCTTGGACCGCCGACAGCAGCACCGTGCCGTAACGCGTGTACTGGTTGAGCTTCTTGCGCCCGACCTCGCCCTCCTTCTTGAGCGCCTCAAGCTGCGGCGACACCGCGGTGAGGAGCTGCACGATGATCGAGGACGAGATGTACGGCATGATGTTGAGCGCGAAGATCGTCATGCGCCCAAGCGCGCCGCCCGAGAACATGTCGAACATACCGAGGATGCCGCCGGCATTGCGCTGGAAGACTTCCGCCAGCACCTGCGGGTCGATGCCCGGCAGCGGGATGTAGGTGCCGAGACGATAGATCACCAGCGCGCCCAAGGTGAACCAGATCCGGTTCTTGAGATCGGTGGCCTTGGCGAAGGCCGAGAAGTTGATGCTGGCGGCGAGTTGTTCGGCGGCTGAGGCCATTCAAACCATCCTCGGGCTCACATTGCCCTTCACTGGGGCGGGGACGCCGGAGCGGGCTTCGGCGCCGCGACGATCACCTTGCCCCCCAGCTTCTCCACCGCCTCGACCGCCGCCTTCGAGGCGCCGGCGACCTCGATGGTGAGCGGCGATTTCAGCTCGCCCTTGGCAAGCAAACGGACGCCGTCGCCGACGCGGCGCAGCACGCCGGCGGCGACCAAGGCCGCGCCATCGACCGGCGCGTCGCCCTTGAGCCGGCCCGCATCGAGCGCCTGCTGCAACCGGCCGAGATTGACGATATGAAAGTCCTTGCGGAACGCCGTGCGGTTGAAGCCGCGCTTGGGCAGTCGGCGATGGAGCGGGGTTTGTCCGCCCTCGAAGCCGTTGAGCGCGACGCCGGTCCGCGCCGTCTGGCCCTTGCCGCCGCGGCCGCTGGTCTTGCCCTTGCCCGAGCCGATGCCGCGGCCGATCCGCTTGAAGCGGTAGTGCGCACCGGGATTGTCGCGAATCTCATTGAGCTTCATCATCCACCACCAGGGCCGGAACCCGATCATCCAGAACCGAAAATCGCACTGCAATCACTCGGGCGGCTGGATCCGCAAGAGGTGCCTCACCCGCTCGATCATGCCGCGCACCGCGCGCGTATCCTCGAGCACGCGGGTGCGGCGGAGCTTGTTGAGGCCGAGCCCGATCAGTGTCGCCCGCTGATAATCCTGGCGGCCGATGGGGCTCCCGATCTGCGTCACCGTCACGGTCTTCTCCGGTGCCGCCTTCACCTTCTGCGCGGGCGGCGACCGTCGCGCCGGCTGCGCTACCGGCGCCGGCGCCGCCGCGGCGCGCGCCCGCTCGGCTTCCGCGGCCTCGATCCGTTCCGCCTTCGCCGCGGCCTTGGCTTGCCTCTTGGCCTCGCGCTTTGCCGCCTTCGTCTGTGCCTTGGCCGCGGCCTTCGCCTCGGCTTTCGCTGCGGCCTTGGCGCCGGCCTTGGCGGCTGCGGCAGCCGCGCCCTTATCATCGGGTTTAGCGGGCCGCGGCGCTTTCGGCTTGCCTTCGGGCTTTGCCGCCGCCTCGGGCTTCGACGCGGCTTCAGCCTTGGCGGCCGGCGCCTTCGACTTCGCCTCGCCCTTGGCGGCGGATTTCTTGGCGGGTTTGGCTTCCTTCTCGTCCGCCATGCGTCACTCCCGCGCCTCGGCGCCTTCGCGCCGGCCGAAAATCTCGCTCACCTTGCGGCCGCGCCGCGCGGCCACCGCGCGCGGACTCACCGAGCGGCCGAGCGCCTCGAAGGTCGCCTTGATCATGTTGTGCGGATTTGAGGTGCCGATCGATTTGGCGACCACGTCCTGCACGCCCAACGCCTCGAAGATGGCGCGCATCGGGCCCCCCGCGATGATGCCGGTACCCTGCGATGCCGCGCGCACGACGACTTTGCCGGCGCCGTAGTGGCCGACGATGTCATGATGCAGCGTACGGCCCTCGCGCAGCGGCACGCGGATCATGGCGCGGCGCGCCTGCTCGGTCGCCTTGCGAATCGCCTCCGGCACTTCGCGTGCCTTGCCGGAGCCGTAGCCGACCCGGCCCTTGCTGTCGCCGACAACGACGAGCGCGGCAAAGCCGAAGCGCCGGCCGCCCTTCACCACCTTGGCGACGCGATTGATGCTGACCAGCTTTTCGACGAACTCGCCGTCCTCGCGGTCGCGCGATTGCCGATCGTCGCCGCCGCGGCCGCGCGACGGCCGGTCGCTGCCTCCGGGAGAGCGTGCCATGCCGAACCCTTCCTACAATTTGAGGCCGCCCTCGCGGGCGGCGTCGGCCAGGGCCTTGACCCGGCCATGGAACAGATAGCCGCCGCGATCGAAGACGACGGCGGTGACGCCGGCGGATTTGGCGCGCTCGGCGATGAGCTTGCCGACGGCGGCGGCGGCGGTCTTGTCGGCGCCGGTCTTCAGGCTCGCGCGCAAATCCTTGTCGAGGCTCGAGGCGGCGGCGAGGGTGCCCTTGCCGCTGTCGTCGATCACCTGCGCGTAGATGTGCCGCGACGAGCGGAACACCGAGAGCCGCGGCCGCCCGCTCGCCGTCACGTCGATGCGGTGGCGCACGCGCTTCTGGCGCCGATGGAATAGCTGCTTCGATTTGCTGCTCATCGCGCCCCCCTATTTCTTCTTGCCTTCCTTGCGCCGGACCGTCTCGAAATCGTATTTGATGCCCTTGCCCTTGTAGGGCTCGGGCTTGCGGAAGGCCCGGATCACCGCGGCGATCTGGCCGACGCGCTGGCGGTCGGCGCCGGCGATGGCGATGTTCGTGGGCTTCTCGCAGGTGATCTTCACGTCGTTCGGGATCGGAAAGACCACGTCATGGCTGAAGCCCAGCTGCAGGACCAGGTTCTTGCCTTGGACCGCGGCGCGATAGCCGACGCCGTTGATCTCGAGATTGGCGTTGAAGCCCTTGGACACGCCCGCGACCATGTTGTTGACGAGTGCGCGCGTCGTGCCCCACTGCATGCGTGCACGCTTCGTGTCCGAGCGGGGCTTCACCACGAACTTGCCATCCTCGACCGCGGCGCTGACCTCGGCGCCGAGGGCGAGCTTCAGGGTTCCGAGCTTGCCCGTGGCGGTGACCGTGTCGCCTGCCACCTCGAGGGTGACGCCCTGCGGGATGGCCACGGGATTCTTGCCGATGCGCGACATGGCTTACCTCAGAACACGCGACACAGCACTTCGCCGCCGACATTGGCGGCGCGCGCCTCGTTGTCCGACATGACGCCGTGCGGCGTGGACAGGATGGCGATGCCGAGTCCATTGTAGATGCTCGGCAAATCCGCAATGCGCGAATAGACGCGCCGGCCGGGCTTCGAGACGCGGGTGATCTCGCGGATCACCGGCTCGCCGTCGACGTATTTGAGCTCGATCTTGAGCTCGGCGACGCCGGGTCGCACTTCCTCGCGCGAATAGCCGCGGATGTAGCCTTCGCGCTGCAGCACTTCGAGCACATTGGCGCGGATCTTCGAGGCCGGCGACTGGATGACGCTCTTGTGCGCGCGCTGGCCGTTGCGGATTCGGGTGAGCATATCCCCGAGGGGATCGGACATCGACATAAGGCGCTCTCCCTCACCAGCTCGACTTGACCATGCCGGGGATCTGGCCAGCCGACGCAAGCTCCCGGAGAGCGATGCGCGACAGCTTGAACTTGCGGTAATAGCCGCGCGGGCGTCCGCTCAATTCGCAGCGATTGCGCAGCCGCACCGCCGCCGAGTTGCGCGGCAGCTCGGCGAGCTTCAAATGGGCCTGGAAGCGCTCTTCCGGCGCGAGCGAGCGATCGTCGGCGATCGCCTTGAGCCGCGCCCGCTTCGCCTGAAACTGCTTCACCAGCTTGGCGCGCTTGCGGTTCTTTTGAATGGAACTGGTCTTGGCCATGTCGCTTGGTCCTCGGCTTACCCTTCAGGTGATGAACGGCAACTGGAAACCGCTGAGGAGCGCCTTCGCCTCCTTGTCGGTCTTGGCCGTGGTGCAGATCACGATGTCCATGCCGCGCACGGCATCGACCTCGTCGTAGTTGATCTCGGGGAAGACGAGCTGCTCCTTGAGACCCAAGGCAAAGTTGCCGCGCCCGTCGAAGCTGCGGCCGGACAGGCCGCGAAAATCGCGCACCCGCGGCAGCGCGACGTTGATGAGCCGATCGAGAAACTCGTACATGCGCTCGCGCCGCAGCGTCACTTTGCAGCCGATCGGCATGTTCTCGCGCAGCTTGAAGGTCGCGATCGATTTCTTGGAGCGCGTGATGACCGCCTTCTGGCCGGTGATGGCGGCGAGGTCCTTGGCGGCCGCCTCGGTCTTCTTAGCGTCCTGCACCGCCTCGCCCACGCCGATGTTGACGACGATCTTGTCGAGCCGGGGCACGGCAAGGCGGTTGGTGTAGCCGAATTCCTTCATCAGCGCCGGCCGCACCGTCTGCTCGTAATGCTCCTTCAATCGCGCCATGGCCCTGCCCTCACGCGTCGAGCACTTCGCCGGAGCGCTTGGCGTAGCGCACCTTGCGGCCGTCCTCGAGAATCCGGTAGCCCACTCGGGTCGGCTGTTGCGATTTCGGATCGATATGGGCGACGTTGGAGATGTGAATCGACGCCTCCTTCTCGACGATGCCGCCGGGCTCGCCGGGCCTCGGCCGCGTGTGCCGTTTCATCAGATTGACGCCCTGGACGAGGACGCGGCGCTCGTCGCGCAGCACACGCAGCACCTCGCCGCTCTTGCCCTTGTCGCGCCCGGTGAGCACCACGACCTTGTCGCCCTTCTTGATCCGGAATTTCTCGGCCATGGCTCAAAGCACCTCGGGCGCGAGCGAGACGATCTTCATGAATTTGCGGGCGCGCAGCTCGCGCGTCACCGGCCCGAAGATGCGCGTGCCGATCGGCTCGCCTTGCTTGGTGATGAGCACCGCCGCGTTGCGGTCGAAGCGGATGGAGCTGCCGTCCGGGCGGCGGATCTCCTTCGCCGTGCGGACGATCACCGCCTGATGCACGTCGCCCTTCTTGACGCGGCCGCGCGGAATCGCCTCCTTGACCGAGACGACGATCACGTCGCCCACCGTCGCCGTGCGCCGCTTGGAGCCGCCCAGCACCTTGATGCACTGCACGCGACGGGCACCGGAGTTGTCGGCGACCTCCAGGTTGGATTCGACGGAGATCATGCCGCGACTCCTTCAGCCTGCGCCGCGGCCAGCGCCTGGCCGTTGCGCTCGACCACCAGCCAGGTCTTGCGCCTGCTGATCGGCCGGCACTCCTCGATGCGCACCTTGTCGCCGATCTTGCACAGATTGGCCTCGTCGTGCGCCGCGTATTTCTTCGAGCGGCGGATGAACTTCTTGTAGAGCGGATGCATCACGCGACGATCGACCAGGACCGTGACGGTCTTGTCCATCTTGTCGCTTGTGACTCGCCCGGTCAGGACGCGTTTCGGCATTTCGCGCCTCTCTCCTTACGATTTCGCTGCGGAAAGCTGCTTTTCCGCAATGATTGTCTTCACTCGCGCGATCTCACGCCGCACCTGGCGCACGCGCGAGACACCTTCC
>DATNIY010000080.1:0-71935 GCA_035604195.1 Allostellaceae bacterium | reverse complement strand
TGCCCTGGTTGTCTTCTGACCTGGCCACGATACGGGAAAGTCTGTCCGGTAGCGGAGCCTTCTTGTCGTTTAATTGCCGCAGCACCGCTTTTTCCGAGAGCGTATCCTCAACGAAATCCTCTGGGTCATTGCGAATGTGATCCACTGTGCCCGGCGCTTTTACCAGCAGTGCAGAGTACGCAAGCAAATCGACCAAATCGACCTCGTTGCCCAGCATACCTGCTAGAACATGAAACGTCCCAACGAGGCGCTTAACGTCTCTCGGCGTCTGGAGAACATCGAGAATGAGAATCTTGCTGATATCTCCATAACGCTCTGATTTCTCGAATTCGACAGGAAGATTGATCTCGTCTCTGAATGACTCGATCTCGGCACGTAGGAGCGTGCCAAGCTCCTCACCGAACGTAATCGGCAGTGGAATCTGCAACTGAACAATTTTTTCGAGATAGGCTCTGCCGCGCGTTTCTCGCTCATCACTCGAATCGATGGAAACTCCCTCGCCAAGAGCCTGGACGACCCGCTTGGTGTCGTAGGCAAGGACGTACGACATTCCGCGAAAGTCAGCAATTGATCGAATCAATTGCGCAACTGTGCGAATCTCGCGGTCTTCGATACGATCAAGCTCGTCAATAAGTGCCACGATCGGAATGTGAATCTGGTCCAATTGACCAATGAGTCTGGCCCGTAGAGAAGTGAGACTGTTTCTAGCTGACGACGCGGCGTCGATTGCGCTTGAGGCCCCCTGAATCACGGCGGCTCCGCCGGGTACTAAGAGGTTTCCAACAGGGGAAAGGGCTTTGCCGTATCGGGCAAATAGCGTCGTAACCGATTTGAGCCTTTTTTTCGCGGTAGGCTGTAGCGTGATTGCCGCCAACAACTCCTTTATGAAGCTGGCTACAAGGTCATCGCGGTTGGAAATAAGCCAGGGATCAAACCGCACAACAATCGCGTTCGGGTGAGCAATTTTGATTGCCCGTTGCAGCAAATTTAAGACAGACGATTTTCCGCTCCCCCACGGCCCTGTTATACCGATGACAACTCCTGTTGCTCGTTTCGTTTTTCCATCGATAAGAGCGCTGACTATGCGCTGGACAAACGGTCCACGCGCCAGCACGTCCTCAGCATCCGATTGGATAGGCCGTTCCGGCTGGGTCATGCTCGGTTCTTGCCCACGCGGGGCTACAAATGCTCCGTTCATCCTAGCGGGTGCGTCGCAACCTCGAAATTCCCGAACGCATCGACCTTGAGCCGTTGCCCCGGGCGCACCACGACGCTGGTGTCGGGGGTTTCGACGACGCACGGGCCGTCGACCGCGTTGCCGGGTTCGAGCTGCAACCCGTCGAAGATCGGCGTCTCCACGCGGCGGCCCAATTCCTCCCAATAGACCGCGCGCGGTGCGCGGTGCGCGGCTTCGGGGATGGTCTCGCTCAGCCGCTCCGCCGCCACCAGCTTCGGCCGCGGCGTCTCTGCGGTGGCGCGGACGCGATAGGTCACGATCTCCACGCGCGCGCCCTTGAAGGACGCGCCGCTGCCGTAGAGCTGCTCGTAGCAGCGATAGAAGCTCGCCTTGAGCGGCGCCTCGAAATCGCCTTCGGCGCGGCGCCAATCGAGGATCACCTCGACCTCGTTGATCTGGCCCTTGTGGCGCATGTCCAGCGCGAATTCGAGGCGCTGGCGCGCGGGCGCGATGCGGTCCTGCGCCATCTGCGCGCGCGCGGCTTGGGCGAGGCGCTCGAGATTGCCGTTGATGCGCGCACCGTCGAAGGGCGAGGCCATGATGTCCACGGCCTCGTGGATGTGCAGCACGTCGGCCGCGGCGGCGCCGAAGGCGCACCAGGTCGCGGCGGTCTCGCGCTGAGGCACGATGATCTTCTTGACGCCCAGCTCGCGCGCGAAGATTCCGGCATGGACCGGCCCGGCGCCGCCGAAGGCGAAGAGCACGAAGTCGCGGGGATCGAGGCCCCGCCCCACGGTCATGCGGCGGATGATGTCGGCCATCTGGAACTCGACGATCTTGGCGATGCCGGCGGCGCATTCATCGAGCCCCATGCCGAGACGCAAAGCGATGTCGCCGACCGCCGCCTCGGCCCTTGCCTTGTCCAAGCGCATCGCGCCGCCGGCGAAGCAATCGGGGTCGATATAGCCGAGCACGACATCGGCATCGGTCACCGTCGGCACGGTGCCGCCGCGGCCGTAGCACACCGGCCCCGGCACCGCGCCGGCGCTGTCCGGGCCGACGCGAATGGTGCGGCTTTTCTCGTCGATCTTCACGAGACTCCCGCCGCCCGCGCCGATCGCCTGGATGTCGAGCTTGGGGATGAAATACTCGTACTGGTTCACGATGCTGGTGAAGGAGAAGGCGGGCTTGCCGGCGGCGATGATGCCGACATCGAAGGAGGTGCCGCCCATATCCGTGGTGATGATGTTGTCGTGGCCCATCGCCCGGCCGAGATAGAGCGAGCCCGTGACCCCCGCGGCCGGGCCGGAATCGAGCGTCAAGAGCGGCGCCGCCATCGCCTTCTCGACCGAGATGGTGCCGCCGCCGCATTGCGTGATCTGCAAGGGCTGGCGATAGCCCCGCGATTTCAGCTCGCGGTCGAGATTGGCGAGATAGCCCGCGACCAGCGGCCCGATATAGGCGTTGAGCGCGACCGCCGTGCTGCGCTCGTACTCGCCCCATTTCGGCACGAGATCGCAAGAGCAGGTGACGAAGAGCCCGGGTGCCAGGCGCCGCGCCATGTCGCGCACTTGCCGTTCATGCTCAGGATGAAGGAACGACCACAGGAAGCAGATCGCGATCGCCGCGACGCCCTCGGCGACAAGGCGGCGGATCGCGGCCTCCGCCTCTGCCTCGTTCAAGGGCACCACGACCGCGCCGAAGCAATCGACCCGCTCGGACACGCCGGCGATGAGCCGCTTCGGCACGATGGGCTCGGGCTTGTGGCTTTCGGGGAAATGCACGACCTGGCGCAGATCGCGGCCCTGCAGCCCGCGCGAGCCGCGCATGATGTGGATGACGTCGTTGTGGCCCCTGGTGGTGATGAGGCCGAGCTTGACGCCGCGCTTCTGCACCACCGCATTGGTGCCAACCGTCGTGCCATGCGACAAGAGAGCGATATCGCGATAGAGCGCGGCGGCCGCGATGCCGAGCCGGCGCGAAGCGGCTTCGATGGCGTCGATCATGCCGCGCGCGAAATCGTCGGGCGTCGAGGGTGCCTTGGCGGTGGTGACCGTGCCCGCCTCGTCGATCACCACGCAATCGGTGAAGGTGCCGCCGATGTCGACGCCGACGAGATAGCTCATGCGCCGCCGCTGCGCCCGATGAAGCGGTCGAGCAGCGCCACCGTCTCACCGCCCGCAGCCACTTGCTCGTAGAGCCGTGCCGCGCCCAGATAGATGTCGCGCGCGCCGGGATCGGCCGAAAGGAAATCGGCGATCTCCTCCATCTCCGCGACCCAGCGATAGGCCTTGGGGTACATGCGCGGCACTTCGCGGGCGATATGCGGGGCGAGCATGGGCTGGCTCGAAGCGAACTCCGCCTTGAGCGCCTCGGCCACGCCATTGCGCATGGCGCCCAGCATCACGGCCGCGCCGATCGCGGTGACGCCCTTGGTCAGCGAGGCATAGGCGCATTTGAGCGCCGAGGCCATGCCGACCTCGCCTTCGAGCACGCGGATGTCGATTCCATGATCGCGCAAGACCGCCACGCGCGCAGCCTCAGGGCCGGAGACATAGATGCGGGGACCGGCGGTCTCCGGTTTCGGCGGCGAGCCGATGATGCCGCCATCGACGAAGGCGCAGCCGGTGGCCGCGATGATCGGCGCGATCTCGGCGACGCGCCGTGGGCTGATCGCGTTGCATTCGACGAAAATGGGCTTCTTCGCGCTCGCCAGGAGCGCCGGCGCCAAACGTTCGGCCAAGGCGCGCGCCTCGCCCGGCGGCACCACCGAGAGCACGAAATCCGCCGCCTCCACCATGCGGCGGTCGTCGTCGATCGCTTCCATCCCGGCCGCCGCCGCCCGCGCCGCGCTCGCTGGGCTGCGTCCCGCAAGCGAGGTCACGACCCAGGCGCCGCGCTCGCCGAGCCTCCGCCCCAGCCCCGCGCCCATCTCGCCCTGCGCGATCACCACTACCGTCGTCATCGCCGCCTCCTTCTGCGCCGGTCCCAGCCTAGCAGCGCCACGCGGATTGTCAGCCCTCACCGCGATGTGAGCGAATGTGTTGCGTCTTCGCCCCGGGCGATCCTAGATAAGCGGAGGAGGTGGCGCATGTGGTCCTTTGCCAGGAAGTCGCTCGAACTGCCCGCGGCGGGCGAGGCGCTGCCCGGACGGGCGGCGAAGATGAAGGTGCCGGCCAAGCATTTCGTCAACGGTGATCCGCTGAGCCCGCCCTTCCCGGCGGGGCTGGAGACGGCCATCTTCGGCTTGGGCTGCTTCTGGGGCGCCGAGCGCATCTTCTGGCAGCTGCCCGGCGTCTATACCACCGCGGTCGGCTATGCCGGCGGCATGACGCCCAATCCGACCTACGAGGAGGTCTGCTCCGGGCGCACCGGCCATGCCGAAATCGTACTCGTGGTCTATGATCCGAAACTCATCACCTATGAGCGGCTGCTCAAGGCCTTCTGGGAGGGGCACGACCCGACCCAGGGCATGCGCCAGGGCAACGATGTCGGCACGCAATACCGCTCTGCGATCTACTGCACCACGCCGGCGCAGCGCCGCGCCGCCGAAGCCTCGCGCGCGGCCTATCAGCAGGCCCTCACCGGCGCCCGTCGCGGCGCGGTCACGACGGAGATCCGCGACGCGCCCGAATTCTATTACGCCGAGGACTATCATCAGCAGTATCTCGCCAAGAATCCCGGCGGCTATTGCGGGCTCGGCGGCACCGGCGTGAGCTGCCCTGGATGATGAGCATTCGGGCGGCGCTTGCCGCCGCCCTGGCGCTCTGCTTCCTCGCCGGGAGCGCTGATCTCGCGCCGGCGGCGACGATCTGCGCCGCCGCGACCGCGCCATCGCCGGAGGATGGAGCGCTCCTGGCCTTCGCGCGGCGTATGGGCCTCGCCTATCCCGAGGCTTTTCGCGCCATCGCGGTCTATCTCCACGCGGATGGCGGGCGAGCGTTGCCCGGCTGCTATCTGCGCAAGCGCGTTGCCGAGGCCAGGGGCTGGCGGCTGGGTGGCGATCTCTGGGCAGTGGCGCCGGGCGCGGCCATCGGCGGCGACCGCTTCCGCAACCGCGAAGGACGGTTGCCGCCTCGCTGGAACAGCCGTTATGTCGAGGCCGATCTCGACTATTCCGGTGGCCATCGCGGCAGCCATCGCCTGATCTTCGTCCGCGGCATGGGCACGGAATGGCTGTTCTTCGTCAGCACCAATCACGAACGGAGCTTCGCCGCCTTCATGCCGGCGCGGTGAGGGGACGGCTCATCGCCCGGTGAAGACCGGCTTGCGCTTCTCCATGAAGGCGCGGCGGCCCTCGATGTAATCGGCGCTGCCGAAGCAGCGCTTGACCAACTCCTCGCAGCGGGCTTTGTCGATCTCGGCGCCGGGCTTGCCGAACTCGGCGACGACGCCCTTGACCGCGGCGAGCGTCAAGGGCGCGTTGTCGCCGATCATGGCACAGTAGGAGCGCACGAAGCCTTCGATCTCGGCGCGCGGAACTGCGCGGTTGATCAGGCCCATCCCCTGCGCCTCGGCGGCGGTGAACTGGCGCGCGGTGTAGAAGATCTCCTTGGCGAAGGCCGGGCCGACGAGGTCGACGAGCTTCTTCACGCCGCCCCAGCGGTAGCCTAGGCCGAGCCGGGCCGCCGGAATGCCGAAGCGCGCATCCTCGGCGGCGATCCGCAAATCGCAGGACAGCGCGACGCCGACGCCGCCGCCCATGCAATAGCCCTGAATCATCGCGATCGTCGGCTTGCTCGACGCCTCGATGCGGCTCATCGCGCCGACGCCGATCTCGTCGTATTTGGCGATGGCCTCAGGTGTGGCGCGGTTGTGCTCGAACTCCGAGATGTCGGCGCCGGAGACGAAGGCCTTGTCGCCGGCGCCGCGCAGGACGACGACGCGCACCGCCGGGTCGCGCTCGAAATGATCCAATATCGCCGGCACCGCCTGCCACATGTCGATCGAGACTGCATTGCGGCGCGCCGGGTTGTTGAACACCATCCAGCCGATGGCGCCCTCGACCTCGGCGATCATTCGCTCGGTAGGGGAAATCATTCTCGCCTCGTCCCTTGACTTGCGCTTGGTCAGATGACGCGCTCGGCCCTGAGCCGGGCGATCGCGATTTGGTCATAGCCGAGGCCGCGCAGGATTTCGTCGCTATGCTCGCCGCGCTCGGGCGTAGGATTGCGCAGGGAGGAGGGCGTGCGGCTCAAAGTCACCGGCTGGCCGACCAACTCGATGCGCCCGAGAGTCGGATGCTCCAGCGCTTGCGCGATCCCGAGATGCTTCACCTGCGGGTCGGCAAAGACCTCGTCGATACGATAGATCGGACCGCAGGGCACGCTGGCGCGGTTCAGGAGCTCGATCCACTCCGCCGCGGTCTTGCCTTGCAGCAGCTCGTCGATGATCGCATTGAGCTTGTCGCGGTTCTGGTAGCGCGCCTTGTTGGTGGCGAATTCCGGATCGGTGGCGAGTTGGGGTGCGCCCAGGGCGTCGCACAGCCGGATGTAGATTTCATCGCCGGCGGCGCCGATGTTGATGTGGCCGTCCTTAGTGCGGAAGACGCCCATGGGAAGGTTGGTCGGGTGGTTGTTGCCGGCCTGGCCCGGGACCTCCTTGGCGACGAGCCAGCGCGCCGCCTGGAAGTCGAGCATAGCGATCTGCGCCGCGAGCAACGAGGATTCGACATATTGGCCTTCGCCCGATTCCTCGCGCTCCAGGAGTGCAATGAGAATCCCCATGGCGGCGAAGATGCCGGCGGTGAGATCGGCGATCGGTATGCCGACCCGCACCGGCCCCTGGCCGGGCAGCCCGGTGATGGACATGAGGCCGCCCATGCCCTGGGCGATCTGGTCGACCCCGGGCCGGTCGCGATAGGGGCCGCTTTGTCCGAAGCCGGAGATGCTGGCATAGACCAACCGCGGATTGATCGGCTTCAGGCTGTCGTAATCGACGCCGAGGCGGAATTTGACGTCGGGCCGGAAGTTCTCGACCACCACATCCGCGGTCTTCACCAGCGCCTTCAGAATCGCCAGCCCCTCGGGTTTCTTGAGGTCGAGGGTGATGCTCCGCTTGTTGCGGTGCAAATTCTGGAAGTCCGGCCCGTGCCGGTCGCCGCCCAGCCCGGCATCGCCGCCGGGATTCTCGACCTTGATGACCTCGGCGCCCCAATCGGCGAGTTGGCGCACGCAAGTCGGGCCGGCGCGCACGCGCGAGAGATCGATGACCTTGAAGCGGGACAGCGGCAGCTTGCTCATGGGGACCTCGGCCAGCGCAACTATCCGATTTCGCTGGCGGTCGGGCAAGGCTCTTCCGCACCGGGGCCTGGGCTGCAACCTTGCAAGACTCGCCGCTGAACGCCATTCTCGCGCCGAGGGCAGGGCAAGAGGCAAGCTTGATGGCAAATGAGGCACCGCCCCATCACCCGACAGGCGCCGGGCTTGAGCCGGTGAGTCTCGGCGAGGCCTGGCAGCTCATCGCCCCGTGGCTCGGCCATGCGCTGCTGGCCGCGGCGGCGGTGTTCGGGCTGCTGGTGGCGAGCGGCGCTCCCGACTCGGCAACCTACGATTCGGGCATGGCGACCTTCGTCGTCGCGGTCGCGATCATCGCCATCCGCATCAAGCGCCAGCTCGACGGAGCCTATATCGGCGTGCTGCTGCCGATCGCGGTGACGCGGGAGGATTCGCTCTATGTCTCGATCGCCGTCCTGGCGGCGCTGGGCCTGGCCGGCGCGATACTCGCGGATTTCGTCGGCGGGGCGTTCTACGGCATCGGATTGGCGCTGTTCGTGCTTGCGGCGGCGCTTATCTTCTCGAACATCAAGCACTATTTCGATTTTCGCGAGCGCCGCGGGTAATCCGTTGGAGTTTGTTAAAATTTCGGCATTTGGCGGCGCCGCGCCGCGCCGCGGACCGCGGCTCCGCCTCGTCATTCTTCGCTCGACCTGCCCGGCCGCGCTGGCTTAGAATCCGCGCAAGCTCGGGGGGAGGAATTCGTCTAGCATGGACATTCAGCGGTTCATCCTCGAGCACGGCGCGTGGTCCTATCTCATCACGTTCTTCTGGACCTTCTTCGAGGGCGAGACGTTCGTTTTGGTCGCCGGCTTCGCCGCGGCGCAGGGGTTGTTGAGCGCGCCGCTCCTGCTCATTGCCGCCTGGCTCGGCAGCTTCGCGGGCGATCAATGCTACTTCTGGATCGGCCGTCATTTCGGCCTTCGGCTGATGGCGCGACATCCCGCGTGGCGCGTCCGCGTCGACAGCGCGCTCGGCTGGCTCAAGCGTTACGACGCGGGCTTCATCCTGAGCTTCCGCTTCATCTACGGCGTGCGCAATTTCTCGTCCTTCGCCCTCGGGATCAGCGGCATCGGCTGGCAGCGTTTTCTGCTGCTCAATTTCCTGGCGGCCGGTTTGTGGGCGGCGGCCTTCGTTTCCGCGGGCTATCTCTTCGGCAACGCCTTCGAGCACGCGTTGGGCGACATCGCCAAGCGATTCAGCATGGCCTTGCTCGGCGCTTTCATCATCGTCATCGGCGGCGCGCATCTCATACATCGGCTCCGACGGCGGCGCCCGGCCGCGCCCAGCATGCCGCCGTCGTGAGGTGGGGGCGGCAGGGCGGTTCCTGCTGCAATTGGTCAGATAGGGGAGACGTAGAGTGAGAATCCGCAGTCTCGGTCGAACGATCGCAACAGCCGTCGCCCTGTCGGCGCTGCTGGGCACCGGTAGCCCGGTGGGGGCGGCAATCGGGCATTGCTTCCGCGCGCCGGAGATCGAGGCGCAGGAGGCGGTGCAATACCAGGCCAAGCTCATGGTGCTCAGCGACACCTGCGGCGCCGAAACCTACCGCCGCTTCACCGTGCGCAACCGCGAACCGCTCGTCCATTACCAGGAAGAGATGATCGAGCATTTCCGCCGCCTCGGTGAGCGGCATGCCGAGCGAATCTTCGACAATTTCCTCACCGGCCTCGCCAATAAGGTGTCGCTCAGCACCGGACGCGAGCCGCTGACGCGGCTGTGCGGCGAAGCGGCGGAATTCCTGGCGCAAGCCGACACAATCGATCGCGACCAGTTCCGCCATATCGTGACGGCGATGGCAGCCGAGCGGCGCAACGACTATCTGCGATGCACCGAGTGAGGGTGCGGCGAGGGCCGCGGACCCGGAACGCACTTCGGGCCGCCTCTCTTGCGGCGGCATTCCTCCTGGCGCTCGCCGCGGGGGCGACGGCCGCGGAGAAGCTGCGCCTCGGCGTCTTGAAGCTCGCCTCGTCGGGTCCGGTCTTCATCGCCGCCGACAAGGGCTATTTGGCGGCGGCCGGAATCGATCCGGCCTTCGTCTTTTTCGACGCGGCACAGCCCATAGCGGTGGCGACGGTCTCCGGCGATATCGACATCGGCGTCACCGGCCTCACCGCCGGATTCTACAATCTCGCGGCCAAAGGCGGGCTGCGCATCATCGGCGCGCAGAGCCGCGAAGAGCCGGGCTATCACCTCATCGCCTATCTCGCCGCGAACCGCGCCTATGAGTCCGGCTTCACCAGCCTCAAGGAATTTCCTGGCCACGCCGTGGCGGTGACGCAGGTGGGCTCGACCTTCCACTACAGCCTCGGGCTCCTCGCCGAAAAGCTCGGCTTCGCGCTCGACCGGGTGCGTGTCGTGCCGCTGCAGACCATGTCGAACGAGGCCTCGGCGCTGCAAGGCGGCCAGGTCGATGCGGCGCTCATCCCTGCCACCGTGGCGCTTCCTCTGGTCTCGCGCGGCGAGGCGCATCTCCTGGGCTGGGTCGGCGACGAGACACCCTGGCAGTTGGGCGCGATCTTTGCGGCGCAGCAAACGATCGCCGCGCATCGCGCGCAGGTCGCGAGCTTCATCGCGGCCTATCGCCGCGGCGCGCATGATTTCTACGACGCGTTTCTAGTGAAGGGGCCGGACGGCGCGCCCCGGCAAGGCGCCGCCGCGCCCGCGCTTCTCGCCATCATCGCCAAATACACCGGCCAGTCGGCCGCGCAGATCACGAACGGGATCCCCTACATTGATCCCGACGCGCGGCTTTTGGTGAGCGACATCCACCACCAAATCGCCTGGTATCAAAAGCAGGGCCTCGTCGACAAGACCGCCGACGCGCACGCGATCCTCGATCTTTCCTTCGTCGGGCAGCAGGATACGCAGTGAGGCGCCGGCGCTCGGCGTCGCGCGTTCTGTGGCGGCGGCAGAGCGCCGGCCTCAGCCGGCCTCGAGCGCGAAGGTCAAGAGCCGGCGCGCCAACACCTCCGGCGTCAGGGGACGCAGGCCGAAGGCGAAATGCGGCGTGACGCTGGTCGCGACCAGGGCGAGCTGGCCGGCATCGGCGGCGGCAAGCATCCCGCCGACCCGCCGCGCCAGATCGAGCCGCGTCGCGATGAGGCGGCGCGCGCCAAGCTCGGCCGCGGCGCGCGCGATCGGCATCGCCTGGGCGGCCGGTATGTCGGCCGCCATGACCAGCAGCGGCTCGGCTTTGGCGGCGGCGATGAGCGCGCGCAGCCAGTCGCGGCTCGCCGCTTCCTCGACCCCGACGCCGGCGGTATCGATGATGATTCGACGCCCGGCGGCGCCCGAAATGATGTCGCGCAGGCTCGCGATGTCGTTGGCGACGGTCAGCGGCACGCCCAGCACCGCGGTGTATTCCTCGATCTGCCGCGCGTCGCCGGGACCGCCGAGCCCGGCGCTGATGACCAGCACGTCGCGCTCGCCGAAGCGCGCGGCGAGCTTCGCCGCCAAGGTCGTCTTGCCGGATTCCCGCGGCCCCAGGAGGAGGAGGCTCGGCTCCTGCAGCATCTCCTCGATCGTCTGAAAGACGAGTTCGCTGCCGAGCGCGGCGGCGAGTTGCTCGATGAGGCGCACCGCCGGGCCCACCGCCGTCGCCGCCTTGACCAGGCGCTCGGAAAGCGCCGGCGGCGTCTCTTGCGCCAGCAGCACATTGGCCAGCAGCTCGCGCGCATCATCTTGCGCGAGCGCAGGCGAGAGCCCGGCGCGAATGGCGCTCCGTGCCGCAACCGTCTTCAACTCGAGCCTGCTCATCGCCGCGCTCTACTGCCGCGCGAGGTGGGGAGGACAATCCTCCCTCTCGCGATGGTTAAGTGTCGCGGCAAAGCGTTAACAAATCATGCGTGGCGCGCGCGGGCGGGGTGGGTTCGGCTGCGGGGTCGCCGAAAAGCGCTCGCCGCTTCTGTCGCCTAAGCCCGGCCCGAGCGCCATGATGCCGGGAGGAGCGGAGTCTTGCCTTTCGACGTGACTGCCGGCGCGCTGGCGGCCTTGGCCTCGGTGGTCGTCATCGACCTCGTGCTCGCCGGCGACAATGCCATCGTCGTCGCCCTCGCCGCATCCGGGCTCGAACCGGCACGGCGCCGGCGCGTCATCATGGCGGGCATCGTCATCGCCACGGCGCTGCGCATCGCGCTGTCGCTCTTCGCGGTGAAGCTTCTCGCCATCATCGGCCTGACCTTGGCGGGCGGTATTCTCCTGCTCTGGGTCGCCTGGAAGCTCTATCGCGAACTGCACGACGAGGCGCCGTCCGCCGCCGCCGGCGCGCCGCCCAAGAGCTTCGGCCGGGCGCTCTTCCAAGTGGTGGCGGCCGATCTCTCGATGTCGCTCGACAACGCGCTCGCCGTCGCCGGCACGGCGCGCGACCATTTCATCGTGCTGGTGATCGGTCTGCTGCTCTCGGTGGGATTGATGGCGCTGGCCGCGAGCATGGTGGCGCGGCTCCTGGCGCGGCATCGCTGGCTCGCCTGGCTCGGCGTCGCCATCGTCGCCGCGGTGGCGCTGCGCCTCATCTACGACGGCTCGGCCGAGATCGTAGAGCGGGCGTTCGGCGAATCGGCGAACTGGCTGTTGTAGAGGTCGGCGAAGATCCCACCGCGCCGCAGCAGCTCGGCGAAGCCGCCCTGCTCGACGATGCGGCCGTCGCGCAGCACCAGAATGAGATCGGCGCCGCGCACGGTCGAGAGCCGATGCGCGATGACGAAGGTCGTCCGCCCGCTGGTGAGACGCTGGACGCCCGCCATGACCAGGGCTTCGGTCTCGATGTCGAGCGCGGAGGTGGGCTCGTCGAGCACCAGGATCGGCGCATCGCGCAGGATCGCGCGGGCGATGGTGAGGCGCTGCTTCTCGCCTTCGGAGAGCGTCGCGGTGTCGCCGAGCATGGTGTCGTAGCCTTGCGGCAGCGAGACGACGAGATCGTGGATGCGGGCGAGCCGCGCCGCCTCTTCGATCTCGGCATCGCTCGCCTCGGGCCGGCCGTAGGCGATGTTGTCCTTGACCGACATCGGGAAGACCAGCGGCGGCTGCAGCACCATGGCGATCTGCCGGCGCAACGACTGCAGCCGGTATCCCCGAACATCGACGCCGTCGATCAGCACGCTGCCCGCGCTCGCATCGAAGAAACGCGGCAGTAGGCCCAGAAGCGTCGATTTGCCCGCGCCGGTCGGTCCCACCACGGCGACGCGCATGCCCCGCGTCACGCTCAGGCTCACCTCGCGCAGCACCGGCATGTCGCTGCGGTAGCGGAAGCTCACGCCGCGCCACTCGACCGCACCAAGCGCACCCTCCGGCGGGAAGTCGCGGGAGCCGTCCTTGAGATCGGCCTCGAGGTCGAGAATCTCGAAGCAGCGCCGGGCGCCGATGCGCGCGCCGGCGATCAGTCCCCAGCTTTGGGTGATCTGGTTCACCGGCGTGTAGAGCTGCGCCAGATAGGCGATGAACACCACCAGCTCGCCGAGCGAGAGACGGCCCCCGAGCACGCTCTCGGCGCCGGCATAGATAACGACGGCGGTGCCCGCGGCGATGACGGCGTTGACGGCGCCCGAATAGAGCGTCTGCCAGCTGTAGAGGCTGAGCGTCGCCTTGAGGCTCGCCCGGCTCGCGCCCATGAAGCGGCGGTATTCCTCCTCTTCCTTGGTGAAGGCCTGCACGACCTTGACCGAGCTCATCGCCCACTGCACCAGCGAATAAACCAGGCTCTCGCGCTCGCGCACTTCGGTGGCGGCGGCGGCGATCCTGCGGTTGAAGATGGCGATGAGCGCGAACAGCGCCGGCACGATGGTGAGCGAGATGAGCGTCAGCGTCGCATCGAGCGGGACGAGCACGAAGAGCATGCCCGCGAGCAGCACCGCCGCCGACAGGATCGGCAGCAGCCCGTTCATGATCATGGTCTGGACGGCGAAACTGTCGGCGGTGATCCGGTACATGAGATCGCCGACCTTCTGCCGGCTGTGGAAGGCGAGCGAGAGCCGCTGCAGCCGGCTGTAGAGCGCGCCGCGCAGATCGTTCACCATGCGCTGCCCGATGGCGATGGTGGTGACGTTGTGCAGCAGCGTCATCAGCCCCGAGGCGAGATTGACCGCCACGAGCCCGAGGCAGGCGGTGAGGAGCAACCCGCCTTGCGAGAGCCCGGACAGCAGGGCGAGCCCGACCGGCTTGCCGCTCAGCACGTGGTCGATGACCAATTGCAGCGGCCAGGGCTTGAGCAGATCGAAGCCGGCGATGAGAAAGACCTGGACGAGCGCCCAGGCGAAGCGCAGGCGGTAGGGTCGGAGATAGGGCAGCAGCTTCCAGGCGAGAGTGCCCACGGGGTCAGGCGGGGCGGGGTGCTGCGTCGCCCAGCGGCGCGGGGTTGCGCGGCTCGACCGGCACGAGGTCCTCGCGCTTCGCCACGGTCTCGATGATGCGGTGCATGATGCGGCCGAACTTGACGGTGCGATAGGCGATGACCGCGCCATGCGCGAGGCCGACGACGCCGATGATCGCTGCCGCCGCCGGCGCGTCGAGGATGAGCGCCGCCGCCGTCGCCACGGCATAGGCGCGCAGCACGAAGGCGGCCAGGCGCGACAGCCGCATGGCGCAGCGCACGCGGAGCAGACGCTTCTCGCCGCCGTGGTTCTCGGTGCAGACCAGCACCAGCGCCCGGCTCCATAAGCCGCGCGCGATCTTGAGGTCCCAATCGTTCCAACCCTGGTCGGCGACGACGAAATATTTCTGCGGCGCGACGAAGCGCATCAAAGCGCCCAGGAGTCCTTCCTTCTCGTCGCTCTTCTCGCTCCAATAGGAGAGGTAGAAGGCGCGCTCCCGAAACGAGAGGTGCGCCTCCTGGAGGGTCGTCGCGTCGAACGCGCCGACCGGCTCGGGCGCCTTCATCTCCTTGACGCGCCATTTGAGGCGCTCCCAGCCCCTGAGGATCGGGCCGAGATAGACGAGGAGCGCCAGCAGCGCGCGCGCCTTGATGCCGCGGAAGCGCTTGTCGATGGGCGCCTTGAGCGCGCCGTTGATGCACATGACCCAGGTGATGACGAGCGGCACGATCAGGAGCCACATCCAGCCGCCGGCGACGATACCGACGAGCGCCAGGATGAGCGCCACCACGTTCCATTCGAAGGTCAGCGGCAGGAAGGCGGCGAGCGAGGAAGGCGGCTCGTAGAGCGTCTGGAAGAGCCCGCGCCCGAACACGCCGGAATAGATCACCGGCCGCCGCGAAAAAAGCAGCGCCGCGGACAAATCGCCATAGATGCGGCCGAGCCATTTCGCCTGGCCGAACAGGTTGAAGCGGAAGGGATGCTTGGAATAGACCAGTGCCTCCGCCTTGCCGTAGCCGCGCTGCTGGCCGATATAGGCCTTCACCGTGTTGCGCCGGAAATGCCAGACCACCGCGGCCGGGCTGAAGCCGATGGTGTAGCCGGCGTCCTGGAACCGCCAGCAGATGTCGACATCGTCGCCGGCGGCGCGGAAGACCGGGTCGAAGCCGCCCAAGCGCAGCAGGACCTCGCGGCGGAAGGCCATGTTGCAGCCGGCGATGTGCTCGGCCACATCGTCGCTCAGCAGCACATGGGTGGGCCCGCCCGGCGATACCGCGACGGCCGCCGGCACCAGAGAGTCCTCGGGCGGCGGGAAGTTCGGTCCGCCGCAGGCGACGAGATCGGCCGATTCCATCTTGGCAATGAGATAGGTGAGCCAGTCCGGATCGGCGACGCAGTCGCTGTCGGTATAGGCGACGATCTCGCCGGTGGCGGCCTCGGCGCCGACATTGCGCGCGGCACTCAGCCCCATATTCGGCTGGCTGATGATGCGGCAAAAGCCGAAGCGCTCGGCGATCTCGAGGGTGCGGTCCGTGGAGCCGTCATTGACGACGATGACCTCGTAATCGGGATAGTTGAGCTTCTCAAGCGCGGCGAGGCAAGCCTCCATCGTGCGCTCGGCGTCGTAGGCGCAGACCACCACCGAAACGCGCGGCGTGCGCGGCACCGGCGGCGGGATGGGGCCGAGATAGCGCTCCTTGACCGCGGCGAAGGCCGGCTTCCTGTTGCGGTTGCGATCGACCAGGCCGAAGGCCCAGTCCTCGATGAGATGGCCGCCGGTGAACCATTCGTCGGTCCAGGCGAAAACGAAGGCGCCGGCGGCGCCCAGCTCGAAGGCGGCGCGCACCTGCCAGGACAGGATCTGCGCCTGCCGCTCCTCGCCCTCGCGCAGCGAATCGATGCCGAACTCGGTCAGCACCAGCGGCCGGTCGAGCGCGAGATTGTGCAGGCGCGAGAGATAGCGCCGGAACGCCGCCTCCTGGTGGAGATAGATGTTGAAGCAGAGGAAGTCGGTGAAATCGACGGTCAGATACTCGGTCGAGGGAAAGTTCGCATAGCTCACCAGCCGCTCTGGATCGATCTCCTTGACCATCGCGACGATGCGCTTGAGGAAGCTGCGCACCCGTTCGGCGCCATGCCAGCGCACCATGTCCGGCGGAATCTCGTTGCCGATGAGATAGGCGAAGATGGCGCGATGCCGCTCGAGGCCGCGCACCGCCTCGACGATGGTGCGGAGGATCTCGCGCTGGATATCGGAATTGTCGAGAAAGGTGACATGCTGCGCCCAGGCAATGCCAACCAGAACGCGGAGCCCGGCATCGGCGGCCATGTCCATGAGCCAAAGCGGCGGCACGGTGAAGACGCGCAGCGTGTTGACGCCCATCTCGGCCATGAGCGCGAAATCGCGCGCCACGGTTTCCCGCTCGGGAAACTGCGCGCCGTGCGAGGCCGGACCGAACGGTCCGTAGGTTACGCCCTTGACGAAGAATTTTTCGGCGCCGGCAAAGAAGAACTTGCCGTGCACGCGGATCGGCGCCTGCGGCGGCGCGGCGCGCGGCTCCGCCAGTGCGGCGGCGGCCCTATCGACCGGTTCAATCGCCAAGGAACCCTCACTCGGGCGACGGCGCCGCAAAACCTCCTGCGCCGCGGGCGATAGCGCCGTAGAAACCATGGCCTGTCAAGCGCGCGCCGCGGCGGTCGAGGCGTGTTGGCGAAGGTGCCAGGCCCAGGCCGTCGCGATGATGCTGTCGAGGTCCGAGATCCGCGGCGTCCAGCCCAGAACCTGCCCGGCGCACGCTGGGTCCGCGACCAGAACGGGCGGATCGCCGGGGCGCCGCGGAGTCTCGCGGCGGGCGATGCTGCGGCCGGTGACGCGCTCGGCAGCGGTGATCGCCTGGCGCACGGAATGGCCGTGCCCGGTGCCGAGATTGAGGGCGAGGCTGGCGCCGCCGTCGCGGAGATGGTCGATCGCCCGGACATGCGCCTCGGCGAGATCCTGGACATGGATGTAGTCGCGGATCGCCGTGCCGTCCGGAGTCGGGTAGTCCGTGCCGTAGATGTCGATCGCCGGACGGCGGCCAAGAGCGGCATCGAGGATGAGCGGGATCAGATGGGTCTCGGGCTCGTGGTTCTCGCCGATCTCCCCCTCCGGATCGGCCCCGGCGGCGTTGAAGTAGCGCAGCAGGGCATGCCGCATCCCATGGGCCGCGCCCAGCCAATAAAGGACGCGCTCGATCATGAGCTTGCTCTCGCCATAGGGGTTGACCGGGCGCTGCGGCGCGGTCTCCGGAATCGGCACCGTCTCCGGCAGCCCATAAGTGGCGCAGGTCGAGGAGAAGACGATGTCCCGCACCCCCGCCGCCAGCATCGCCTCGAACAAGGAGAGGCTGCCCGCCACGTTGTTGCGGAAATAAAGCTCGGGCTGCGCTACGGATTCGCCGACATAGGCGAAGGCGGCGAAGTGCATGACCGCGGCCGCGTCATGGCGCCGCAGGGTCGCGGTCACATGCTCGCGGTCGGCAAGGTCGCCCTCGACCAGCGGCCCCCAGCGCACCGCCGCGCGGTGGCCGCGGGAGAGATTGTCATAGGCCACGGGCTCATAGCCGGCCTTGGCGAGTGCCTTGCACGCATGACTGCCGATATAGCCGGCGCCGCCGGTCACCAGGATGGTCTTGCTCATGTCGCTCCCGCTCGAGGCGCCCGCGGGCACAACGTCCGGCGACGCGATTGCTTCCCTCCTACGCCGAAGCTTTTGGCCGAGCAAGCCCGGCGGCTCGGGCGGCCGGCACGCAGACCGCTCCCGCAGCGTCCATCTCCGGTGCCCGCACGCCCCGAGGTTTTGCCCAGAGCCGCGCAACGACCCCTTCCGCGCTTGACCGCCCGAGAGATTTTGTATTTAATTACTGCGGGTTAGGGTTAGGTCCCGAGAGTAGATCTTAACCATCTCGGCAAGCGGCGCGGGCAGGCGCCGAGGCAACGCCGCGGCGGGTTCGGTATTGGCTTGGATCGCCGGGGAATATTCGCTCGGCCGGTCCGTTCTTGGTTCCGCTACGCGGGAGAGGCCATGCGCATCGCGGTGATCGGCACAGGCTATGTCGGCCTCGTCTCTGGCGCCTGTTTCTCGGAATTCGGCGTCGAGGTCGTCTGCGTCGACAAGGATGCGGCGAAGATCGCCTGCCTTCAGCGCGGGGAAATCCCGATCTATGAGCCGGGGCTCGACCAGATCGTCGCGAACAACAAGGCCGCCGGCCGCTTGAGCTTCTCGACCGAATTGGCGCCGGCGGTGGCGGGAGCCGACGGGGTCTTCATCGCCGTCGGCACGCCCTCGCGCCGCGGCGACGGCCATGCCGACCTGTCCTATGTCATGAGCGCGGCGGAAGAGATCGCAGCGGCTATTACGGGCTACACCGTGGTGGTGACCAAATCGACCGTGCCGGTCGGCACCGGAAGGAAGGTCGCGGCGATCCTGCGGCAGAAGCGGCCGGACGCGCAGTTCGACGTCGTCTCGAACCCGGAATTCCTGCGCGAGGGCTCGGCAATCCAGGACTTCATGCGCCCGGACCGGGTGGTGATCGGCTGCGACAGCGAGCGCGCCCGCGCCGTCATGCGCGAGTTCTACCGGCCGCTCTATCTCTTGGAGACACCGATCCTCTTCACCTCGCTGGAGACCGCCGAGCTCACCAAATACGCCGCCAACAGCTTCCTCGCCACCAAGATCTCCTTCATCAACGAGATCGCCGACCTGTGCGAGCGCGTCGGCGCCGATGTCCAGGACGTGGCCAAGGGCATCGGGCTCGATGGCCGCATTGGCCGCAAATTCCTCCATGCCGGGCCGGGCTTCGGCGGCTCGTGCTTCCCCAAGGACTGCCTGGCGCTGGTGAAGACCGCGCAGGATGCGGGCTCGCCGGTCGCGATCGTCGAGACCGTGGTCGCCGGCAACGACCGGCGCAAGCGCCGCATGGCCGAGCGTATCGTCCACGCCTGCGGCGGCAGCGTCGAGCGCAAAACCATCGCCGTCTTGGGCCTGACCTTCAAGCCCAACACCGACGACATGCGGGACAGCCCGAGCCTCGTCATCCTGCCGGCGCTGCAGGAAGCCGGCGCCACCATCCGCGCCTTCGATCCCGAGGGCATGGCGGAGGCGAAGAAGCAGCTCGGCAACGTCACCTTATGCGCCAACGCCTACGAGACCATGGCGGGCGCGCATGCGCTGGTCATCATCACGGAATGGAACGAGTTCCGCGCGCTCGATCTCGCCCGCGTCAAGGCGCTGCTGGCGACGCCGACGGTCATCGACCTGCGCAACATCTACAAGCCGGCGGACATGGCCGAGGCCGGCTTCTATTATTTCAGCATCGGCCGGCGCTCGGTCGAGCCGGCCCAGGCCCAGCAACGTCTGAAAGCGTGAGAGATAGGAAAGCGGCATGAGCGCCACGAAAAAGCGCGTCCTCGTCACCGGCGGCGCCGGGTTCCTCGGTTCGCATCTGTGCGAGCGGCTGCTCGCCGACGGCCACGATGTGCTCTGCGTCGACAATTATTTCACCGGCCGCAAGGACAACATCGCGCATCTCCTGCCGAACCCGAATTTCGAGGCGCTGCGCCACGATGTCTGCTTCCCGCTCTATGTCGAGGTCGACGAGATCTACAACCTCGCTTGCCCGGCCTCGCCCATCCATTACCAGCACGATCCCGTGCAGACCACCAAGACCAGCGTGGTCGGCGCGATCAACATGCTCGGCCTCGCCAAGCGTCTCCGGGCCAAGGTCTTCCAGGCCTCGACCTCGGAGGTTTATGGCGATCCCTTCGTCCATCCGCAGCGCGAGGATTATCGCGGCAACGTCAACCCGATCGGGCCGCGCGCCTGCTACGACGAAGGCAAGCGCTGCGCCGAGACCTTGTTCTTCGACTATCTGCGCCAACACAAGCTCCGGATCCGCGTCGCCCGCATCTTCAACACCTTCGGGCCGCGCATGCACCCGAATGACGGCCGCGTCGTCTCGAACTTCATCGTCCAGGCGCTCAAAGGCGAGTCCATCACCATCTACGGCGAGGGCACGCAGACGCGCGCCTTCTGCTATGTCGATGATCTCATCGAGGGCTTCATCCGGCTGATGGCGGCGCCGGACAGCATCACCGGCCCGATCAATCTCGGCAATCCCGTCGAGACCACGGTCGGCGAGCTCGCGCGCAAGATCATCGAAATGACCGGCTCGCATTCCAAGATCGAGCACCGCCCGCTGCCCATCGACGATCCCGTCCAGCGCTGCCCCGACATCGCCCAGGCGCGCCAGATCCTCGGCTGGGAGCCGCATGTCCCGCTCGAGACCGGACTCCAGAATACCGTCGCCTATTTCGACCGCCTCCTCACCGAGCGCGGCGAGAAAGCGAGCCCGACCTTGCGCCTGATGGCGTGAGGGCGAGGAACGATTTTCGCACGGCGGCGATGCCCTCCGCCGCCGCGATCATGCCGATATGGCCGATGCCGGGCACGATCGTAACGTGCAGATCGGATCGCGCCGGTCCGAGCAAGGGCGCGAAGCGATCGGGATAGAATAGCTCGTCGCTGCCGCCGACCAGGACCGCGGCCGGCTTGGTGCTGCGGCCGAGCGCCGCCAGGTAATCGCGCGGCGCGCCGAAATCGGCCGCGAGCCGGTAGGAATAGACGCTGGTGAGATTGGGGGCGTTGGGCGAAGTCGCGAAAGCGACGATGGAAAGCCCGTTGAACCAGTCGACGCCGATCCGATTCAACGTCCCCAGCACGATGAGGCGCGGCATCGCCAGAGAGACCCAGCCGCCCGTGCCCGGGCGAATGGTCGGCGCGCTCTGCGGCAAGGCCGGCGAGATCATGATGAAGCGATCGAACAGCTTCTCGTCGGGACCGGCGATCACGCGCAGAGCGAAGCCGCCGCCCGAGGAAAATCCGATCAGTGAAAAGCTCGCCGTGGGATGAAGCGGCCGAAGCACGGCGACGAAATCGGCGAGATCGTCCTCGAGCTGCCCGATATAGTCGATATCGCCGCTGCGGCCGGAATCGCGATGGCCGCGCAGAACCGGCACGTAAACTGAGGCGCCGGCATCGCGCAGCGCCTTAGCGAGCGGATGCATGCCGGTGCCGTCGTCGGACGAGCCGTGGATCAGCACCACCACTTGCGCGCCGCTGCCCGCGTAAATCCGGTAGCCGAGCTTGGCGCCGTCGCGCGCGGGATAAGTCTGGACCGCCGGCAGATCGCTGAAATCGACGTTGGCGAAAGCATCGCCGATCGAGGCCAAGGGTGGCGGCTTCACCGGCGCGTCGAACGCCAGCACGCCCCCGACCGCACCCGACACCACGACAATCAGGCCCGCTAGAATCCACGGCAATTTGTGCATTCTGTGGTCCTTACCTTGCGCCTGATGGCGTGAGGCGAAGCAGAGCACGATCCCATCAATTTGACGCAGCTTAGTCGTCACCCCCGCGCAAGCGGGGGTCCAAGCGCCGCCGGATTCCCGCATTTGCGGGGATGACGCCGGAAATATTCGGTATTCGGTAGCAAACTCACTTTAACATGAACGGCATCGGGATTCATCTTTTGTTCCAGTGCAACCGAGGCAGGATCTCCTAAAACGTGGCGGCCGAATTCATCCCGGAATCGATCAAGCGGGCGCGATGGAACGCGCAGTTCGCATCCCGGAAGTTGCTCCTCTATCGTCTGCTCTATCGGCGGTATCGACAATTCACGATGACCGGGGAGCGCCGCTTTGTGGCCAATCTCGACATCTGCACCCGCCATGTGCCGAATTCAGGTTGCATCATCGAATGCGGCGTGTGGCGCGGCGGCATGAGCGCCGCCATCGCCGACGCGCTCCCGAGCCGCGTGCATTTCCTGTTCGATAGCTTCGAGGGTCTGCCGCCCGCGCAATACGTCGATGGGGACCGCGCGGCTGCATTCCAGAGAGATAAGGACAGCCCAGTCTATTATGACAATTGCAGTGCCGAACGTGCCTTCGCCGAGCGCTGCATGAGCATGTCCAAGGCAAAGGAGTTTCACCTGATCCCGGGCTGGTTCAGCGCCACGATCCCCGCTTTTCAGCCTCCCGAACCGATTGCATTGCTACGGCTCGATGGCGATTGGTACGACTCGACGATGCAATGTCTCACCGGCCTCTACCGGCATCTCATGCCGGGCGGCGTGGTCATCATCGACGATTACTACGATTGGGAGGGGTGCACGCGCGCGGTTCACGATTTCCTATCTTCGGGCAAATTGATCGCGCGCCTCCGCCAGAGTGGAACGGTGTGTTATTTCGCGAAGCCATCGGAAGAAGAAACCAAGCGCTACGGTTGCTCCAGCCATCGTTAGGCGAGCTTGCTAGCCAATACCGGATCTATCCCGATTTGATACGATGACTTTCTTCTAATCCGGCACCTCGGCCGCGGCCAGAGCCTCGCGCTGGCGCTTGGCCATGCGATCCGCATCGAAATCGTGGATCAGCTCGTGGAACAGGCGGTGCCAATTGATTTCCGCCTTGAGGTGCGTGAAGACCGAGCCCAATCCCACTGCGGCGCGGTCCATGAAGACGAATTCGCGCGGCGGCTTGACCCCGCCCAAGCGTTTCAACTCGCGATGGACCGCCTCGGCCACTTCGCGGCCGTAGGAGCCCGTGCCCCATTCCTGGATGCGCCGCTTGCGATCCTCGAGCAGCGGCGCATAGACGTAGCGCGCCCAGCGGTTCAGCACGTCAATGAGCGCCCGGTTCAAATTCTTGAAGCCCCAGTTCTCGTAGGCGGCCACCGCCAGCTCCTCGTCGTCCTGGTCGAGCGCGTGATAAAGGTCGATCACGCCCTTGACGAAACCCGCCGTGAAAATCCGGATGCAGCCGAAATCGAAGAGATTGATGCCGTTATCGGGCCGCACCGTGTAATTGCCGAGATGCGGGTCGCCGTGGATGATGCCGTAGTAATAAAACGGCACGTACCAGGCGCGGAACATATTGCGCGCGACGGCGTTGCGCCGTGCCGCCGGCGCCTTCACCGCCTCGATCAGCGGCGTGCCCTCGAGCCAGGTCATGGTCAGGAGCCGCCGCGTCGAAAGCGCGGCGATCGGCTCGGGCACGGCGATGCCGGCTTCGTCCCTGAGCATCAACCGGTAAAGCCGCATATGCGCCGCCTCGCGCGCGTAGTCGAGCTCTTCGCGCAGCCGCGCCGCGATCTCGGCATGAATCTCGTCGGTGGAGATGGCGCGGTCGTAGCGCTCGTAGACCGCCATCACCAGCTTGAGCTGGCTCAGATCCGCCTCGACCGCCGAGCCCATATCGGGATATTGCAGTTTGCAGGCAAGCGCGCTTCCGTCGAGCGCGACCGCGCGATGGACTTGGCCGAGCGATGCCGCGCGCGCGGCCTCGCGCTCGAAGCTCTTGAACTTGCGCTGCCAATCCGGCCCGAGCTCGCCCGCCATGCGGCGCTTGACGAAGGACCAGCCCATCGGCGGCGCATTCGACTGCAAGGTCGCGAGCGCGTTGGCATATTCCTCGGGCAGCGCGTTCGGAATGGTGGCTAGGAGCTGCGCCACCTTCATCAGCGGACCCTTGATGCCGCCGAGCGCAATCTTCACATCGGCGGCATGGCGGCCGCGATCGAGGTTGAGGCCGAGATAGCGCTCGCCCACCAGCCGCGCGGCGAGCCCGCCGACGGCGGTCGAAACGCGGGCATAGCGCCACATCCGCCCCGGCAAGGTGTTCTCGTCGCTCACCCGCGTCAATCCATGATCTCGAGCTGGGCGATGAAGCCCGCGATCACCGACAATCCCTTGCGCCAGAAACCGGGGTCCGAGGCGTCGAGGCCGAAGGGCGCCAACAGCTCGCGGTGCCGCCGCGTCCCGCCGGCGCGCAGCATGTCCAGATATTTCTCGGCGAAGCCGGGCGCCGCGTCCTGATAGACGGCATAAAGCGAATTCACCAGGCAATCGCCGAAGGCATAGGCATAAACGTAGAACGGCGTGTGGATGAAATGCGGGATGTAGGTCCAGTACCAGCGGTATTCCTCGTCGTAGCGGAAGGCGGGGCCGAGGCTCTCGCGCTGCACCTCCATCCAGATCTCGCCCAAACGCTCGGGCGTCAGCTCGCCTTGGCGCCGCTCGTCATGGATTCGGGTCTCGAATTCGACGAAGGCGATCTGGCGCACCACGGTATTGAGCATGTCCTCGACCTTGGATGCCAGCATGATCTTGCGCCGCTTGGGATCGCGCTCGGCCTTCAGCATCGCCTGAAAGGTCAGCATCTCGCCAAAGACGGAAGCGGTCTCGGCGAGCGTCAAGGGCGTGTCGGCCATGAGCTGGCCCTGCGGCGCCGCCAGGATCTGGTGCACGCCGTGGCCCAATTCATGCGCGAGCGTCATGACGTCGCGCACCTTGCCGAGGTAATTCAGCAGAAGATAGGGGTGGACGCTCGGCACGGTCGGATGGGCGAAGGCGCCCGGCGATTTGCCGGGCTTGACCGGCGCGTCGATCCAGGGCGCGCCAAAGAAGCGGCGGCCGATCGCGGCAAGCTCCGGCGAGAACGCGGCATAGGCTTCGAGCACGGTACGCTGCGCCTCGCTCCAGGGAATGATTCGATCCTCGTCGCCGGGAAGGGGCGCATTGCGGTCCCAATAGGGCATGGTCTCGACGCCGAGCCAGCGCGCCTTGAGCCGGTAATAGCGGTGCGACAAGGTCGGATAGGCGCCGCGCACGGCAGCGATCAGGGCATCGACGACCTCGTCCTCGACGAAATTGCCGAGATTGCGCGAAGAGATCGGCCGCTTGAAGCCGCGCCAGCGGTCCTCGACCTCCTTGTCCTTGGCGAGCGTGTTGGTGACCAGCGCGAAGAGCCGCGCGTTGCGGCCGAAGACGGCGCCCAGCGATTTGGCGGCTTCCTTGCGGGTCTCGGGGTTAGCATCGGCAAGCAAATGCAGCGCCTCGGCGCTGGTCAGGTCCTTGTCGCCGATGAGAAAGCGCAGGCCCGCGATCGTCTCCTCGAACAGCCGGACCCAGGCGGCGCGGCCGGCGATGGATTTCTCGTGCAGCAGCTTCTCGATCTCGTCGCTGAGCTGATGCGGCCGGAAGACGCGGACATCGCGCAGCCACGGTTGGTAATGCGCGAGCCCCGGTGCCGCGAGCTTGGCGGCAAGATCGGAATCCTCGATGCGGTTCAGTTCGAGGGTGAAGAAGAGGAGGTGCGTGCCGATGTCGTTGACCCGCTCCTGCATGTTCTGGAAGAAGCGGCCGATCTCCGCATCCTCCATGTCCGTGCAATAGACCAGGCTCGCATAGCTCGCGATCCGTCCAAGCGTCTCCTGCAGACCCTCGTAGGCGGCGACGGCGCTGCCGAGCTCGGCGCCGGAAAGCACGGCGAGCTTGCCCTCATAGCGCGTGTGGAATTCCTGCGCCGCCGCCGCGACGCGCTCGATGTCGTGCTTAAGCTCCGGACTGTCGCGGCCGGGGTAGAGGTCGCGAAGGTCCCATTGCGGCAGCGCGCTCGACGCATCCTTCGCCGTCTCTGCCGCGGCGCCTACCGGCCCTGCCATCGCTCGGCCCTCCGTTTCGCCCTTGCAATATGGGGTGCGGGAAATTGACGCCAAGCGGCGCGGCGGCTATGCCCGCGGCGGCAAGGGGGAAACGCATGGAGTATCGCAGCTTTCCGAACCTCGCTGCGATGTTCTTCGAACAGGCGGCGCGCTACGGCGACCGGCCCTTTCTCTGGGCCAAGCGCGGCCGCGCCTATCATCCGATCACCTGGCGCGAGGCGCGGCGGCAGGTCGCGGATCTGGCGCGCGGCCTGCGCGCGCTGGGCCTCGCGCGCGGCGATCGCATCGCCATCGTCGCCGAGAACCGGCCGGAATGGGTCATTGCCGATTTCGCGATCATGGCGGCGGGCTGCATCACCGTTCCCGCCTACACCACCAATTCGGTGGACGATCACCGCCATGTGCTGGCGCACAGCGGCGCGCGCGCGGTGATCGTCGCCGATGCCGCGCTGGCGCAGCGCGTGCTCCCTGCCGCCGATCAGGTCACCAGTGTCGTAGCCATCATCGCCATCGAGCCGCCGGCGGTGGCGCAGCTCTCCGAGGCCGAGCTTCATCTTTGGGACGATGTGATGGCGCGCGGCGCGGGCGAGGCCGAGGAGGTCGAAGGCTGGGCCGGCGCGATCGGCCGCGACGACATCGCCTGCCTCATCTACACCTCCGGCACGGGCGGCGCGCCCAAGGGCGTCATGACCAGCCATGCCAACATTCTCGCCAATTGCCGCGGCGCCTATCGCCTGCTCGAGACCATCGGCCTCGATGATGAGGTCTTCCTGTCATTCCTGCCGCTGTCGCATTCCTACGAGCACACGGCGGGAATGATGTTCCCGGTCTCGATCGGCGCCGAGATTTATTTCGCCGAAGGGGCGGAGACGCTCGCAAGCAATCTCTTGGAAGCGCGCCCGACGATCATGACGGCGGTGCCGCGGCTTTACGAGACCCTGCATCAGCGCATCCTGCGCGGCGTCGAGCGCGAGGGCGGGCTCAAGGCGCGGCTCTTCCGTCTGGCGCTGCGCCTCGGCCGCAAGCGGCTCGAGAAACCCGGGTCGATGATGCTGTACGAGCGCCGGCTCGACCGCCTGGCCGATCGGCTGGTGCGGCGCAAGATGCAGGCGCGTTTCGGCGGCCGGCTCAAGGCGATGGTCTCGGGCGGCGCGCCGCTCAATCCGGAGATCGGCTCCTTCTTCCTCGCGCTCGGCGTCAATCTGCTGCAGGGCTATGGCCTGACCGAGGCCTCGCCGGTGATCTCCGCCAACCCGCCGAACCGCATCAAGATCCACAGTGTCGGCCCGCCGCTCGACGGCGTCGAGGTCAAGATCGCCGAGGACGGCGAGATCCTGGTGCGCGGCGAGCTCGTGATGAAGGGTTATTGGAACGATCCGGAGGCGACGGCGCGGACCCTCATCGACGGCTGGCTGCACACCGGCGACATCGGCGAGCGCGATGCGGACGGCTACATCATCATCACCGACCGCAAGCGCGATTTCATCAAGACCTCCGGCGGCGACATGATCGCGCCGGCGCGGGTCGAAGGCCGATTGGTGCTGCAGCCGGAGATCGGCCAGGCGATGGTCTTTGGCGACCGCCATCCCTATCTCGTCGCGGTCATCGTGCCGCGCGCCGAGTTCGTCGAGGCGCTGGCGCGCCGGCGCGGGGTCGAGGCTGATGCGATCGCGCCGGCGAGCGATCCCGAAGTAGCGAAGGCAGTCGCGGCGGCGGTGGCGCGCGCCAATGGCGCGCTCCCATCGGGCGAGCGCGTGCGCCGCTCCATCATCGCGCGCGAGCCCTTCTCGGCGCAGAACGGCCAGATGACGCCGACCCTCAAGATCAAGCGCCACGCCATCCGGCAGGCCTATGGCGAAGCGCTCGCCGCGCTCTACGAATCGGGTGGCAGCGCGCCTCGGGCGGCGAGCTGAGCCATATTGGCAGCGCGGTCGCCGGCGCCTAAGCTCCGCCCGTCGCGACCGGCCGCGGAGGGTTCTTCATGCGAAGCTATGATGTGATCGAGTTCGGCGCGCCGCTGCAACCGGTCGAGAAGCCGACGCCCACGCCACAGGGCACCGAGGTGCTGCTGCGCACGCTCGCCACCGGCGTCTGCCACAGCGATCTTCACATCTGGGAAGGCTATTACGATCTCGGCGGCGGCAAGCGCCTCTATACCAAGGACCGCGGGCTGGCGCCGCCCTTGACGCTCGGCCACGAGATCGTCGGCGAGGTCGTGGCATTGGGCCCCGAGGCGAGCGGCGTCAAGCCGGGCGACCGGCGCCTCGCTTATCCCTGGATCGGCTGCGGCAGTTGCGCCGTCTGCCAGCGCGGCGACGAGCATCTCTGCGCCCGCCCGCGCACTCTCGGCATCACCCGGCCGGGCGGCTTCGCCGACCATGTGCTGGTGCCGCATCCGCGCTATCTGCTCGAATTGGGCGGGCTCTCCGCGGCGCAGGCGGCGCCTTACGGCTGCTCCGGCCTCACCGCCTACGGTGCGTTGAAGCGGGTCGGCGAGCGGGTGTGGCGCCAGCAGCCCATTGCGGTGATCGGCGCCGGCGGTCTGGGCCTGATGTGCTTAGCGCTCCTCAAGGCGCTGGGCGGGCAGGGCGCCATCGTCGCCGACATCGATGCCAAGAAGCGCGCCGCGGCTCTGACGGCGGGGGCGCTGGCGGTGGTCGATGCCGGCGCCGCCGATGCGGTGAAGCAGCTCCAAGCGGCGGCCAAGGGTCCGCCCGCAGCGGCGATCGATTTCGTCGGCGCCGAGACGACGGCGCGGCTCGGCATCGATGCCATCGCGCGCGGCGGGAAATACGTCATCATCGGCTTGTTCGGCGGCGAGGTGCGGCTGTCGCTGCCGCTCCTGCCGATGCGCGCCATCACCATCGAGGGCGCGCTTGTCGGCTCTCTGGCCGAGCTCAAGGAGTTGCTTGCTCTGGTCGCGACCGGCAAGGTGCCGCCCGTGCCGCTCGACGAGCGCCCGCTCGATCAGGCCGATGCCGCGCTCCACGATCTGAAGGCCGGCCGCGTCGTCGGCCGGGCGATCCTCAGGAACTAGGGACCGGCTCCGCCTCGGCGATGGGGCTCTCGGCGCCGGCGGCGCCTGCGATGGTATTGCTCACCGCGCGGGCGAGGCAGTCGTAGCTCAGATCGGTCATGTGCAGCCGGTCGCGCGACAGCATGAGCGCGAGCGGCATGCGTCCGTCGTCGGTCCATTGGCGCATCATGGCAAAGCGCCGGAACATCGGGACATCCTCGGCATGCGCCGCCGCGTCGAGGAGGCTCAGCATCTCGTGATAGTCCTCATGCTGGAGCAGCGCCGGCGCGTATTGCGGATTCATCAGGAGAAGGTCGCTGCCGCTCGTCTTGATGCGCGCGACGCCTTGGCGCACGCTTTCCACCACATTGATCGGGTCCTGATCTCGCAGAACCCCGTTGGTGCCGACCTGCCAGATGACGAGATCGGGATGCTCGGGCAGGACGTCGCGATTGATCCGCCGCTCCATATCCGCGGCTTCCTCGCCGCCGACGCCGCGGTTGACGACGCGGATCTTGAGCGCGGGGAAACGCGCCTCGAGCAGGACCGCGAGGCGGCTCGGGTAGCTGTTCTCCGGCCGCGAAGCGCCCACGCCCGCGGTCGAGGATGAGCCCAGCGCCACGATCGTCAAGGTGCCGCCGGCGCGCAGGCGCTCGGCGACGCGCGGCAATGGCTGATCGAGCGTCGTGATCTCCACTGGCGTGGCGCAGCGATCGATCGCGGCATTGGCGGCGTGGCCCGACCGGAGCAGAATTGGCACCGCCGTGGCGAGCACGATCAGGCACAGCGCTGCCGCCGTGCCCCGGCTCACCCGGGTCGAGGCCGAGATGTTTCTCGTCATTTCATTGCGCGGCGAAGTCGACCGCCTCCGCCAAATTTTCGCCTAGGCATTCGTAAACCTCCGCCGCCAGTGCCGCGCGATTCTCCTTGGACACGTCGACGAAGTCGAACATGCCTTCCGCGCTCCAATATCTCATGATGTCGAACCGCCGAAACAAGTAGACATCATGCAAATCGGCCACCTGGTGAAGAGCGTCGAGATAGGGCTCGAAATTAATCACCGAAGCGGTACCGGAATTATACTGCATATCCACGAGCATAACCTCCGAATTGTGTTCCCGCAACGCAGCAATTCCGCTCTCGAGCGCCGCGGTGAAATCGTCGATGTCGGTGCCGCGGACGGCATCGACCGTTCCGGTCTCCCAGATCACCAGATTCGGGCGGCTGGGATAGATTTCGGCGGCGAAGCGCTGAACCATGTCCTCGGTGGTCTGTCGCGCGATGCCCAAGTTGATGACGGTGATCTGCGCTTGCGGGTGCCGCCGGCGCAAGGCCGCCTCGAGCCAGTGCGGATAGGCATTGGCCGGGCCGCCGGCCGCGGCGCCCGTGGTCGAGCCGCCACCGATGACGGTGATGACGACCGGCTGCTTCGCGTGCAGGCGCTCGGCCAGGCCCGGCAGACGAGGCTCGTCCTCGACCAGTTCGCGCGGCACGCCGCAGTCGCGGCCGGGAGCCGCGCCGTGCTCCCGCTCGCCTCCGCTCGCCAGCGATGCGACAAATGCGAGGCCCGGCAGCAGGAGAAGGACGCGGCGCATCATCCTCACTCCGACGGCGTCGCCGGAACCGGACCGGCGGCATGGCGCGGACGCCGGCTCGCCGCCTTGAACCACTCGAAGAGGGCGGCGGCGCCGATCATAAGGGCGATCCCAGCGAGGTTCACGGCGATCTCGGTGCCGATCCCGCCATAGAATTCCGTCAGAATGAAGTGCCCGAGCACCGACAGCAGGATGCCGAGACAAAAGACGTAGAGCGAATGCTTGCCGCAGACGACGATCGCCCGGGTCGCGCGCCATTCGAGAAAGGCGTTGTCGCGCTTGACGAAATGCACGACGGAAGCGGCCAAAGCCAGGAAGCTGATGAGCCGCAAGGGCGTCAAATTGGTTTTGTCGATGGTGTGGTTCCAGAGCTGCTTCGCCAGAAGCGGCGGAAACGGATCAAAGACCCAGTGCAAGGTCCAGCTGAGGCTGATAACGGCGACGCCGGCGGCAATGACGGCGGCCAGGCGCGACAGCCAGGTCGGCACGCGCGATACATGGTGCTCGTCCACGGCTGCGTAGCCGAGGCTCGCGCCGATCACGAACAGGAACTGCCAGGCGAGCGGATTGAAGAACCAGGTGTGATCGGCCGGATAGGTGTGCAGCGCCCAGCCGCGCGCCAAGGTCAGCGCATAAAGCGCTGCCGAGACGCAGACCGGCACCAACGGATATTTTTCGAGGGCCAACAGGACCGGCGGAAAGCATCCGAGCAGGACGATGTAGAGCGGCAGGATGTCGAGAAACGGCGGCTGGAAATCGAGCAGCAGGGCCCGGATGATGGCGATATGCGGCGCTTGCAGGAAATCGCCGACGCCGAGCTCCTCGGCGTACATCGGGCTCTGAATTGCGATCAGCGTGTAGGAGACCTCGGCGGTGAAGATGACGAAGAGAAAGATGTGCGCGACGTAAAGCTGCCAGACCCGGCGATAGATTTGCGCGGTGGCCAACAGCGCGCCGCTTTGACGCAGACTTCGGCCATAGACGAGCGCCGCCGTATAGCCGGAGATGAAGATGAAGATCTCGGCCGCGTCGTTGAAGGCGATCGAGCGCACGGTGAAATAGGAGAGGAAATTCTCGGGAATGTGGTCGATGAAGATGAAGATCAGCGACAGGCCGCGGAAGAAATCGAGCCTGACGTCGCGACCACCCTCTGGCACGGGCCCGGCCATCGCAAGGGTACTCAGGACGCGACAGCCGCGACCGCCCCGGCGGGCGGGCGGCCGGTCGGCAGGAATCGCGGCATGCTGGCACCCATCGGCGCGGATCATAGCGGCTGCGGCCGCGCGGCCAAGGGCCCCCGCGCTGCCCTGAAATGCAATTCGCGCTACCATTGGCGGCGAACGGAAGGAGGCAGCCATGTCCGGCATCGAGGCGCTGATCAGGGCGGCGGCGGCGGCGCGCGACAATGCCTATGCGCCCTATTCGCGGTTCAAGGTCGGCGCGGCGATCCGCGCCGCGGACGGGCGCATCTTTGTCGGCGCCAATGTCGAGAATGCCTCATATCCGGCCGGGCTCTGCGCCGAGGCCGCGGCGCTCGCCGCCATGATCGCAGCCGGCGCGCGCCGCGTCGCCGAGTTGGCGATCGTCGCCGAGAGCGCGGCGCCGGTGCCGCCTTGCGGGCTCTGCCGGCAGCGTCTGGCGGAGTTCGCCGGGCCGGAGGCAGAGGTTCATCTCGGCACTACCGCAGGGCTGCGGCAGACGGTGCGGCTCGGCGAGCTTCTGCCGCTCGCCTTCGGCGCCGCCCACTTGCCGCCCTGAGCCTCAGATGGCGTCGAGCTGCCAGGCAATGTCGTTGTGGATGTTCCAGAGGTAGCCGATGTCGGCGGTCCCGACCAGGGCATAGGCATGCCCGTGATGCCGCCAATAGATCATGTTCACGTCGTCGCGGCGCGCGAAGGTCGGCTGCAGGTCGCCCCGGTTGGAATTCGCGACAATGACGGTCAACGGTCCGAGCGCCTTGTTGTCGGTGGTATAGAAGAGCTGGGTCCCGGGCCGCCCCTCGATGAAGATGAAGCGGGCGCCTTGGAAGGCGAGGCCCCAGGGCTTGAGATTCGGCACCCGGAAGTCGGGCGGCAGCTTCTGCGCCACCTTGTGCGCCGCATCGCCTTCGGTCGGTGGCACATCGGCCAAGGCCGCGTCGTTGACCCCGGCATTGACGAAGAGCTTGTGATAGCCGGCGATGCTGTCGAGCCAGGTCCCGCCGGCGGGACTGACGACCTCCTGCTGCTCGGCGAGATCCGTCCCGGCCTGGTTCCCGGCGAAATAGCCGACGACGAGGCCAGCGATCGAGGCCGCCACCGGCACGCCGATCCACCACCGCCGCTGGCCGAGGAGACGCTTCATCCGGTGGACCGCGAGATTGGTCACCTTCTGCGGCTTCTGCGGCGATTCGCCGCGCGCCGCGGCGATGAGCCGCTCGGGCAGCGGCTCGCGCAACACTTCATCGAACGCCGCACGCAGCAAAGCCGCGTTTTCGGCGAGCCGGCCCGCCCGCTCGCGCAAGCCCTCGTCCTGCTCGAGCCACCAGGCGATCTCCGCGCGCTCGCGCTCGTCGACTTCGCCGTCGAGATAGGCGATCAGCCTTTCGTCACTCGGCTTCTGCATTGTCCCGACTCCTGCGGAGCGCTTTGCCCGACTCCAGCCTCGCTTGAAGCGCGAGCCGGGCCCTTGCCAACCGGCTCATGATGGTGCCCACGGGTACCTCGGCGATCTCCGCTGCCTCCTTATAGCTCAACCCGTCCACGGTCACGAGAAGGAGAGCCGTGCGCTGGTCGCCCGGCAGTTCGCGCAGTGCGGCGCGCACTTCGTCCAGCGCCAAGCGGGCCTCGACCCGCCGCACCGGCTCGTCCGTGCCGACATGCATGCCTTCATCCTCTCCCCCTTCCTTCCGGATGTCACGCGCGCGCAGATGATCGATCCAGATCGTCTGCACGATGCGAAACATCCAACTGTCGAATCGCGTCCCCTCCTGGAACTGGTGTGCCCGGGTCAAGGCGCGCTCGCAGGCCGCCTGGACGAGATCATCGGCCTCGGCGGCCGAGCCGGCCAGACCACGCGCAAACCGCCGCAGCCTGGGCAGAACGGCAATGAGCTGATCGCTGAAGGACGCGCTCATCGCCCCAACCCGTAGCTGCACCGAGGGGCGCAATCGCACCAAACTGAATGACAACGGCAGGCGATTGGATTTATTCCCTAACGGAAGGGGCGGCCCGTGGCCCGATATTGGGGGTGGGCCGGGCCCGGCCCGCTATGGGTTGGAAGCTCTGACTGGCGTAATCTCCCACCCCATCTTAACACGGAGCAACTGCATGAAAAAAGCGGCGCTTGGCGCGCTATTCGGGCTCCTTGCCCTGCTCGCCGCGGCAGGGGCACGGGCCAATTGCGCCGACGATCTGCGCGTCCTCAAGGCCAAGCTGCCGGAAGTGCCGGACGGGGCGCGCCGGCAGGAACTCGCGCTGTTGCTGGAAAAGGCGACGAAAGACGAACAATTCGGCCGCATCAGGCTCTGCATCGATGCGGTCAATCATGCGCGGGGGCTGCTAAAGTAAGGAAACGCCGAGGTTCCCACTTCACAAATGGTTAATCGCGCGGCATTGTATCGCCGCGTCACGCGCAGGGGACAATCACCGAAATGAAGATCTGCATACCGAAGGAGCGCCGCCCGCACGAGCGCCGCGTGGCGGCGTCGCCCGATACGGTCAAGCGGCTCATCGGCATGGGGCTCGAGGTCGTGGTGGAGAAGGGCGCCGGAGCGGGCGCTTCCTTTCCCGACGATTCCTATGCGGCCGCGGGCGCCACCATCGCGGCCGATGCCGCGGCGACGCTCGGCAGCGCCGACATCATCCTCAAGGTGGCGCGTCCGCTGCCCGAGGAAGTAGCGCAGATGCGGCGCGGCGCAGTGCTCATCGGCATGCTCGAGCCGCTGCAGCACGCCGAGGAGGTCGCGGCCTATGCGCGCGCCGGCCTCGCCGCCTTCGCCATGGAATTGGTGCCGCGCATTACCCGCGCCCAGGCGATGGACGTGCTGTCCTCGCAGGCCAATCTCGCGGGCTATCGCGCCGTGCTCGAGGCGGCGACCGCCTTCGGCCGCGCCATGCCGATGATGATGACGGCAGCCGGCACGATCCCGCCGGCCCGGGTGCTGGTCATGGGCGCCGGCGTCGCCGGGCTGCAGGCGATCGCCACGGCGCGGCGGCTGGGCGCGGTGGTCTCGGCCACCGATGTGCGGTTCGCCGCGAAGGAGCAGGTGGAAAGCCTCGGCGCCACCTTCCTCGCCGTCGATCTCGAGGCGATGAAGGCGATGGGGACCGCCGGCGGCTACGCCAAGGAGATGGGCGAGGATTTCGCCCGGCGCCAGCGCGAGCACGTCACGGAGGCGCTCAAGAAGATCGACATCGTCATCTGCACGGCGCTCATTCCGGGCCGGCGCGCGCCCGTGCTGATCACGCGCGACATGATCGCGGTGATGCGGCCGGGCTCGGTCATCGTCGACCTCGCGGTCGAGCAGGGCGGCAATGTCGAGGGCAGCGTCGCCGGCGAGGTCGCGACGACGGCAGGCGGCGTCGCCATTCTCGGCCATTTGAACATGCCGTCGCACATTGCGGTCGATGCGAGCCAGCTCTACGCCAGGAACCTGCTGGCCTTTCTCGGCCTCGTCATCGACAAGGACAAGAATCTCAAGATCGACGAGAGCGACGCCATCGTGAAGGCGAGCCTGCTCACGCGCGATGGCGCGGTGGTCCATCCCGAACTGGCCGCCGCCTCCGGCGCCGCGGCAGGAGCGTCGTCATGAGCGTGCCCGATCCCTTCGTCTTCTTCCTCACGGTGTTCGTGCTGGCCGTGTTCGTCGGCTACCACGTGGTGTGGCGCGTCACGCCGGCGCTGCATTCGCCGCTGATGAGCGTCACCAACGCCATCTCCAGCGTCATCATCGTTGGCGCGCTCATCGCCGCCGGCCCGGCCGGCTTCAGCT
Source organism: Allostellaceae bacterium (assembly GCA_035604195.1). Classification (GTDB taxonomy): domain Bacteria; phylum Pseudomonadota; class Alphaproteobacteria; order ATCC43930; family CGMCC-115725; genus DATJLY01. The sequence goes on along the minus strand of DATNIY010000080.1, from coordinate 37,053 downwards.
TCTCCAAGGTGATGGGCTTCTGCGCGGTGGTGCTGGCCTCGGTCAACATCTTCGGCGGGTTCATCGTCACCCAGCGCATGCTGCAGATGTTCAAGCGCAAGCAAAAATAGCGGAGAGCCCACGGTGAGTGCGAACCTTTCAGCCCTGCTCTACCTGGTCGCTTCGATCTGCTTCATCCTGGCGCTCAAGGGCCTGAGCTCGCCCGAGACGGCGCGCGCCGGCAACCTTTACGGCATCGCCGGCATGGTGATCGCGGTCGCGACGACCTTGGCGACGCCGGGTGTCGTGAGCTTCGGCGTCATCCTCGTCGGCATCGTCATCGGCGGCGCGATCGGCACCTTCATTGCGCTCCGGATCCAGATGACGGCGCTGCCGCAGCTGGTCGCGGCCTTTCACAGCCTGGTGGGATTGGCCGCGGTGTGCGTCGCCGCCGCCGCCTTCTATTCGCCCGCCGCCTACGGCATCGGCACGGCGGGCGACATCCGCATGGAGAGCCTCATCGAGATGGGGCTCGGCACGGCGATCGGCGCCATCACCTTCACCGGCTCGGTGGTGGCGTTCGCCAAGCTGCAGGGCTTGGTCACGGGCGCGCCGCTGGTCTTTCCCGGGCAGCATCCGCTCAATGCGCTCCTGGGATTGGTGCTGCTGGCGGTCGGCGTGTGGTTCGTCCTGGCGCAGCCCGCGCTGGGTTTCTGGGGGATCGTCGTCCTGTCGCTGGCGCTGGGGCTGTTGCTCATCGTGCCCATTGGCGGCGCCGACATGCCGGTCGTCATCTCGATGCTCAATTCCTATTCGGGCTGGGCCGCCTGCGGTATCGGCTTCACGCTGTCCAACAGCCTCTTGATCGTCACCGGCGCGCTCGTGGGCTCGTCGGGCGCCATCCTCAGCTACATCATGTGCAAGGGGATGAACCGCTCGATCTTCAATGTCATCCTCGGCGGCTTTGGCACCGAGGGCGGCGTGATGGCGGCAGGGGCGCAGGGCGACCGCTCGGTCAAGTCGGGGAGCGCCGAGGACGCCGCCTTCATCCTGAAGAATGCGAGCTCGGTCATCATCGTGCCCGGCTATGGCATGGCGGTGGCGCAGGCGCAGCACGCGCTCAAGGAGATGGCGGACATCCTGAAGCGCGAGGGCGTCACCGTGCGCTACGCCATCCATCCGGTGGCGGGCCGCATGCCCGGGCACATGAACGTGCTGCTGGCCGAGGCCAACGTGCCCTATGACGAGGTGCTCGAGCTCGACGAGATCAATCGCGATTTCGCCTCGACCGACGTGGCCTTCGTCATCGGCGCCAATGACGTGACCAACCCCGCCGCCAAGACCGATCCCACTTCGCCGATCTACGGCATGCCCATCCTCGATGTCGAGCGGGCGAAGACGGTGCTCTTCGTCAAGCGCACGATGGCCTCGGGCTATGCCGGCGTCGAGAACGTGCTGTTCTACCGCGACAACACGATGATGCTGTTCGGCGACGCCAAGAAGATGTGCGAGCAGATCGTCAAGGCGCTGGCCTGAGCCGGAAAAACCAAAGCCGCCGCGGAGCGCCCGGGCGGCTTTCTCTTGAACGGTCGAAGGCAGAGGCTCAATAGCCCTCGCGCTCCATGCGTTTGCGCAGGAGCTTGCGGTAGCGCCGCACCGCCTCGGCCTTTTCGCGGGCGCGGCGCTCGGAGGGCTTCTCGTAATTGCGTCGGAGCTTCATCTCGCGGAAGATTCCTTCCCGCTGCATTTTCTTCTTCAGCGCGCGCAGCGCCTGGTCGACATTATTGTCGCGGACGAGAACTTGCACGAGCACTCCTCATCTTAGTTCGGCAAAAATCCACTCGGCCGCGGACCCAGCGCAGCCAAAGGCGGCGCTAGATAACACGTTTGCCCGGATTTGGGAAGTCCGGGCGGGCGGCTTTACCCTGCCGCGCGCCGCGCTCATATTAGGCCCATGGCCATCCTCAAGATCGCCCGCATGGGCCATCCGGTTCTGCGCCAAATCGCCGAGCCCGTGGCCGATCCCGGCGCGCCCGAGATCCGCCGCCTGGTCGCCGACATGGTCGAGACCTTGGCCGATATCGGCGGCGCCGGCCTCGCCGCGCCCCAGGTGCATGTCTCCCGCCGCGTCGTCATCTTTGCCGTGCCCGAGGAGCGCGTCAGCGGACGGCCGGACGATCGCCCGCAGGAGTTGATCGCGCTGGTCAATCCCGTGATCGAGCCTTTGGGGCCGGAGATGGAATTGGGCTGGGAAGGTTGCCTCTCCGTGCCGGGCCTGCGCGGCGCCGTGCCGCGCTTTGCCCGCATCCGCTATCGCGGCGCGACACCCGAAGGCGAGGCGATCGACCAAATCGCCGAAGGATTTCATGCGCGCGTGGTGCAGCACGAATGCGATCATTTGGACGGCGTGCTCTATCCGCAGCGCATGACCGATCTGCGGCTGTTGATGTTCAACGAGGAAGGCCTGCGCTTTCCCGTCAAACTCGGCGAGACGGTGGGCTAGGAGCGGCGATGGACGACATTGTGCAGAGAGATGCCGTGCTCGCGGGACTGTTGCCGAACGTGGCCTTCGACGGCTGGAGCGCGGCGGCGTTGCTGGCGGCGGCGCGGCGCGCCGGGGTCGATGAGGCCGAATTGGCGCGGCTCTTTCCGCGCGGCCCGATCGACGCCATCGCCTGGTTCAGCCATTGGGCCGACCGCCGCGCCATGGAGACGGTCGCGGCCCAGAAGCTCGAGGGCATGCGGGTCGGCGAGCGTATCGCCCTCGCCGTGCGGACGCGGCTCGATCTGCTGGCGCCGCATCGCGAGGCGGTGCGGCGGGCGCTGGCGCTGCTGGCGCTGCCGCTGAACGCGCCCCTGGGTTTGCGGCTGCTCTACGACACCGTCGATGCGCTGTGGTATGCCGCCGGCGACACCGCCGCCGATTTCAGCTTCTACACCAAGCGCGGCCTGCTCGCCGGGATCTATGCCGCGACCACGCTCTACTGGCTCGACGACCGCTCGCCCGACGGCAGCGCGACCGAGGCTTTCCTCGCCCGCCGCCTCGCCGAGAGCGCTTCGCTGCCGCGCCTCCGGGCCCGGCTCGAGCGCGCGCTCGACGCCGTCCCCAACCCCTTCCGCCTCTTCCGCATGCCCGGCCGGCGGCTTTAGCGCAAATTCCGGCTGGATGGACTCATTGCGTCCTTCGAGACGCCGGCTGCGGGCGACCGCATGCGGTCGCCCCTCAGGACGAGGATTTTTCTTCGTGCCACCAAAGATTTTCTTCATGCTGAGGAGGCCGCGAAGCGGCCGTCTCGAAGCACGCACGACATCCATGCAGTCGGCAACCGCCTTAGCGGCGCGGGATCAGGGTGGTGACGTGGCCCATCTTGCGGCCCGGCAGGATCTCGGTCTTGCCGTAAAGGTGCAGCTTGCGCAGCGGGTCGTCGAGTATCGCGCGCCAGTTCGCGACCTCGGCGCCGATCAGGTTCTTCATCACCGCATCCGAATGGCGCTCGGCCGAGCCGAGCGGCAGACCGCAAATGGCGCGCACCAATTGCTCGAACTGGCTGGTATGGCAGGCGTCGATGGTCCAATGTCCGGAATTGTGCGGCCGCGGCGCCAGCTCGTTGACCAGCAGCTCGCCACGTTTTGTTAAGAACATCTCGACGGCGAGCAGTCCGGCGATGTCGAGCCCCTCGGCCAAGCGGCGGGCGATCGCCACGGCCCGCGCCGCTGCTTCGGGCGCGATCGGCGCCGGCACGATGGTGGTGTCGAGGATGCCGTTGACATGCCGGTTCTCGACCGCCGGATAGATCGCGCAGGCGCCGCCCGCGCCCCGCGCGACGATGACGGAAATCTCGCAGGCGAAATCGACGAAGCCCTCGAGGATCGCGAGCTCGGTGCCGAGGCTGCGCCACGCCGTGGCGAGGTCGGCGCCCGCGCCGATCGTCACTTGCCCTTTGCCGTAATAGCCGAGCCGCACGGTCTTGAGCAGTGCGGGCCGGCCGATGCGCTGAAGCGAGGCTTCGAGCTCGGTGAGATTGGTTACGGCGGCATAGGGCGCAGTCGCGATCGAGGCGGCGCCAACATACTCCTTCTCCTTGAGCCGGTCCTGCGCGATGCGGAGCGCGGCGGGGCCCGGCCGCACCGGCTTGAAGGCGGCCAGATGCTCGGCCGTCTCGGCCGGCACATTCTCGAATTCGAAGGTGATGACATCGACCTGGCGGGCGAAATCGGCGAGCGCCGCCTTGTCCGTGTAATCGGCCGTGGTGGCGAAGCAGGTCACGAGTTTCGCCGGGCTCTCGCGCTCCGGGCAGAAGACGTGGCAGCGATAGCCGAGCCGCGCCGCGGCCAGCGCAGTCATGCGGCCGAGCTGGCCGCCGCCGAGAATGCCGATCGTCCCGCCCGGAGGGATCATGCGCCGTCGGGGCGCTCCGGCACGGAATCGGTCTGCGCCTTGCGCCAGGCATCCAGCGCCGCGGCCACCACAGGGTCGCCGAGCGCCAGAATGGCGGCGGCCAAGAGCGCGGCATTGATGGCGCCGGCCTTGCCGATGGCGAGCGTCCCGACCGGAATGCCGCCGGGCATCTGCACGATCGACATGAGGCTGTCGAGCCCCTTGAGCGCCGCGCTCTCGACGGGAACGCCCAGAACCGGCAGCGGAGTCATCGCGGCGGCCATCCCCGGCAGATGGGCGGCGCCGCCGGCGCCGGCGATGATGATTTTGAGCCCGCGCTCGCGCGCCGTCGTGGCATAGGCCGCAAGCCGCTGCGGCGTACGGTGGGCGGAGACGATTCGGCACTCATGGGCGATGCCGAGTCGCTCGAGAGTCGCCGCGGCGTGGCGCAGCGTCTCCCAATCCGAATCGCTGCCCATGATGATGCCGACCGACGGTCCCGTCCCGGCCATGGAAGCGCCATCCCCCGAGCAAGAAAGCGCGCATTATAGGGAGCCGGAGAGGCGCGGCAAGCGCGGCGCGGCCGGTCGTGCTTTGCCGGCAGACGCATATCTGGCATAATTTTCGCCGAGAGGTCCAATCCGGCGCTGTGGCGCCGCGGCGCGTGGAGGCAGGGAAATCCAAGACGGCAAGCCGGATCATACGGTCGCGCCGGTGCGCGCCGTCGCCGACCCAGAAGCCAGCCCCGCTGCCGCGCCCGCGCTGCGCGACAGGATGGCGCTGGCGGACCTCCTCGATGCGGAACTGACGCCGCGGGCGCGCCAAACGATGCTGGCGCTGCAGGGCGAGGCCGACGAGTTGCGCCGCGCGCTCGGCGACGCGCGGCTGCGGATTGGCCATCTGGAAAAGCTGGTCGACGAGGACCCGCTCATTCCGATCGCCAACCGGCGTGCCTTCATGCGCGAGCTCGCACGCATGATCGCCTTCGCCAAACGCTACGGCGTGCCGGCGAGTATCGTCTATTTCGACATCGACAACATGAAGCAGGTCAACGACACCTGGGGCCATGCCGCAGGCGACGCGGCGTTGCTGCAAGTGGCGCGGCTTCTGGTCGAGAACGTACGCAATACCGATTTCGTCGGCCGGCTCGGCGGCGACGAGTTGGGCGTGCTGCTGGTCCAGGCCGACCAAAAACGGGCCGAGCGCAAGGCGGCCGAACTGGTAGCCGCCGTGGTGGCGCAGCCGCTGGTATGGGAGGGGTGCTCGATCCCGCTGACCGTCGCCTATGGCGTTCACGCCTTTTCCGGCGGCGAGGACACGAACGAGGTCATCGCCGCCGCCGACCGCGCCATGTACCGCCGCAAGAATCGCAAAAAGGCCGCGGGCTAGAGGCGCCCGCGCCGCCCGGATCAGGCGATGATGTCGGGCAGCAGCCGTCCTTCCAGCTTGATGATGAGGTCCTTGAGCGCGAGCTTGCGCTTCTTGAGACGCTGCAGGTGCAGATAATTGAGCGGCGCGTTCTCGCTGAGCCGGGCGATCGCCTCGTCGAGGTCGCGATGCTCGGATTTGAGCGCTTCGATCCTGGCCTTAATAGCTTCGACGTCGAGATCCATGGACGAATGCAGCCAGTCTTTCGCGAAAGTGTTCACTATAGCAGAATGGGGCCCTTGGCGTGAGGGGGCAGCAGATTCCGGTCCTTCGTCGGAAGCGAAGGGCTGCAACGGGCGGGAGCGTGTGCCGTGGCGACAGTGGAAAAATCGGCGCCCAAGACGATCGGCATTCTGACCAGCGGCGGCGACTGCGGCGGTCTCAATGCGACGATCCGCGCCGCCGTCACTCGCGCCATCCTGGGCTATGGCTGGCGCATCTTGGGAATCCGCAATGGGACCATGGGGCTGCTGCGGCGGCCGCTGGCCTATGACGAGTTGGATCTCAGCATCTCCACGGTCAACATCCTGCGCCAGGGCGGCACCATTCTCGGCACCACCAACAAAGGCGATCCCTTCGCCTTTCCCATGCCCGACGGCAGCCTGTGCGACCGCTCGGACGAGGTCATCGAGGGCATCCGCATGCTCGGCCTCGACGCGCTCATCGGCGTCGGCGGCGATGGCAGCTTCACCATCCTGCGCCGCCTCGCGCAGCAAGGCGGCTTCAATCTCGTCGGCATCCCCAAGACCATCGACAACGACGTCGGCGCGACCGAGAACTCGATCGGCTACAACACCGCGGTGATGGTGGCGACCGAGGCGCTCGACCGCTTGCAGCCGACGGCGGCGAGCCATGACCGCGTGATGGTGCTCGAGGTGATGGGGCGCGACGCCGGCCACATTGCGCTGGCCGCCGGCATCGCCGGGGGCGCCGACGTCATTCTCCTGCCGGAGATTCCCTACCGGATCGAAGCGGTGGCGGCGCATATCGACAAGCTGCGGCGGGAGGGGCGGAATTTCGCGTTGGTCGTCGTTGCCGAGGCGGTGAAGGACCGCACCGGCCAGGCGGTCCAGCGCGAACAGGCCGGCGGGCAGCGCACCTATGGCGGCATCGGCAACATTCTGGGCGAGGCGATCGCGGAGCTAACCGGAGCCGAAACCCGCGTCACCGTCCTCGGCCATGTCCAGCGCGGCAGCCAACCGACTTGGGATGACCGGCTCCTTGCCTCGGCCTTCGGCGTCCATGCGGTCGACCTCATCGCCGAGGGCCGGTTCGACCGCATGGTTGCCTGGCAGAATCGTCGGGTCGTCGATGTCGCGCTCGCCGAGGCGATCGTGCGGCCGCAAGAGGTCGATCCCGCAGGCGCGCTGGTGCGCACCGCTCGGGCGCTCGGCATCAGCCTGGGCGATGACTGAGGCAGCGAAGGAATTCTGGCGTTTCTCGCTGGCGCTCTATGCCGAGCCCGGGGTGGCGCCGGCTTGCCTGGAGCTGCAGGACAGTCACGGCTGCGACGTCATTTTGGCGCTCTATTGCTGCTGGCTCGGCGCCAGCGGCCGCGGCCGCCTCGATGCCGCCGCCATCGCTGCCGCCGATGCCGCGCTCTCGCCCTGGCGGCAGCGCGTCGTCAAAAGCCTGCGCGCCGCCCGCCGGGAAATTAAGGCATTGGGCGGGCCCGAGGCGCTTTACAGCAGAGCCAAGGCCGTCGAGCTCGAGGCGGAGCGGCAGGCGCATGACATCCTGGCGGCGCGGGCGCCGCCGCCGCGTGCGGGACTGCCGGCGGCGCAGCGGCACGAAGATGCCGCAGCCAGTCTTGCCCTCTATCTCGGCACCGCCGCCGGCGCGGCGGCGCCGGTTCTGGTTGGCCTCCGTGCCATTATTTGAGCCGGGCGAACCGAAGGCAAACGGACGGTCGATTCCCCGCAATGGAGGAGGGCGCAGGCGATGTACGGGCGACCATGGATAATGGTGACTTTGGTTGTCGGGCTCGCCCTTGCGTCACGTGCGGCGGCGGCGGAGGAGCTCATCCGTCTGCCGACCCGACCGGGAGTGACGCAGCCCTACTGGTTGGTCGCGCCGGCCGGAGCGCCGGTAGCCAGCGTCATTCTATTCACCGGCGGCAATGGTCTTCTGGGCAGCCAGAACCGCCCAATCCTCAAAGGGATGAATTTTCTGGTGCGCAGCCGCGACCGGTTCGCGGCGCAGGGGTTCCTGGTCGCGGTCGTCGATGCACCCTCCGACCATCTTTCGGGTTTGGACGACTTCCGCGCCAGCGAGGATCATGCTCGCGACATCGCCGCGGTCATCGCGGATCTGCGGCGTCGGGCCGCGGTTCCGGTCTGGCTGGTGGGAACCAGCATGGGCACGATCTCCGCCGCCAACGCTGCCGCTCGGCTGAAGCAAGGCGGCGCCGACGGTCTGGTGCTCACCTCGACCATCCTCGCAGCCAGTCGTCGCGTGGCGCCACTGGCCTCGGTCGTCGATGTCGCCGCCATCACGGCGCCGACGATCGTCGTCCACAACCGGGAAGACGCGTGCCCGCTCTGCCCGTTCGCGCTCGTCGATCCATTCATGGCGAAACTCGAGCACGCCGCGCGCAAGCAGCTCATCGCCGTCAGCGGCGGCGACCCGCCGCTCTCGGACCCCTGCGAGGCCCAGTCGCGGCACGGCTATCTCGGCATCGAGGACGAGGTCGTCGGCGATATCGGCCGCGCCATCAAGTTGGGCGGCTGAGGGCGGAGCGCCTATTCGGGCTCCGTCCGGCGCAGCCGCTTTGGCTCGGGCTCCTCGCCCCAGCGCTTCAAGCGGCCGGTATCGAGCCCGAAGAGGTCGAGGGCTCGGCCGAGATTGTGATTGATGACATCGTCGAGAGTCTTGGGCCGCGCGTAGAAGGCCGGCATGGGCGGCGCGATGATCGCACCCATCTCGGCCAGCGCCGTCATGTTGCGGAGATGGCCCAGATGGAGCGGCGTCTCCCGCACCATCAACACGAGCCGGCGATGCTCCTTGAGCGTCACATCGGCGGCGCGGGTCAGCAGACTCGACGTCACGCCCGAGGCGATCTCGCCCATGCTCCGCATCGAGCAGGGTGCGACGATCATTCCCAAGGTCCGAAAGGAACCCGAGGAAACCGCCGCCGCCATGTCGCCGATGGCGTGGCAGGTATGGGCGAGCGCCTGCACCTCCGCTACCTTGAACCGAGTCTCATAGGCGAGCGTCACCTCGGCGGCGCGGGTCATCACCAGATGGACCTCGACCGGCAGCTCGCGGAGCAATTCCAGTAGCCGCACGCCGTAGATCGCTCCCGAGGCGCCACTGATTCCTACTATTAATCGTTGATTAACTTCCATCTATTTACCATTTATAATGGCAGTCGCGCGACCGTGCGGGCGGCGAGCATATCTCACTTGGTCTCGGCCTCCAATCGGCGTTAGCATCGTCGCTGTGGAGCCCTCACCCGTTTTCGCGACAGGAGGAGCCATGACGTTGTTGGATCGTATCGAGACGCTTCGTGCCCGGCACCGCAGCCTCGAAGAGGCCATCGATCAAGAAACTAGCCGCCCCGCCCCGAACACCGAAACCGTCGCCGATCTGAAACGCCAGAAACTCCGAATAAAGGACGAGATCGTCCAGCTCGAGCACGCACGCTAGTCTCCCCGCCGGGCCCGGCCTAGCCGGGACTTGGGGCCGCGTGCGGACCCGTCAGCGCAGTGCCTTCGCCTGCTCGCGAAGCACGAATTTCTGCACCTTTCCGGTCGAGGTCTTGGGCAGCGGCCCGAAGACGACCGTCTTCGGCGCCTTGAAGCGCGCCAGGTTGGCGCGGCAGAAGGCGATGATCTCCTCGGCGGTCGCGGTCGCGCCCGGCTTCAGTCCGATGAAGGCGCAGGGGGTCTCGCCCCAGGTCTCGTCGGGGCGGCCGACCACCGCGGCTTCGAGCACGGCGGGGTGGCGGTAGAGCACGCCCTCGACTTCGATGGTCGAGATGTTCTCGCCGCCGGAAATGATGATGTCCTTGGAGCGGTCGCGGATCTCGATATAGCCGTCGGGGTGGGTGACCGCGAGGTCGCCGGAATGGAACCAGCCGCCCGCGAAGGCCTCGTCGGTGGCCTTGGGGTTCTTGAGATAGCCCTTCATCACGATGTTGCCGCGCATGAAGATCTCGCCCATGCTGACGCCGTCGGCGGGGAGCGGCGCGAGCGTCGCGGGATGGCCGACAATCAGCCCGTCGAGCACTGGGTAGCGCACGCCCTGGCGCGCTTTGAGCGCCGCCCTCTCCGCCGCCGGCCGCGCATCCCATTCCGCGTGCCAGTCGCACACCACTGCCGGCCCATAGGTCTCGGTCAGGCCATAGACATGGGTGATGTCGAAGCCGAGCTTCTCCATGCCCTCGATCACCGCGGCGGGCGGCGCCGCGCCGGCGGTCATGAGTTTGATCCGCCGGTCGAGCTTGCGCCGCGTCTCTTCCGGCGCATTGAGCAGCATGTTCATGACAATCGGCGCGCCGCAGAGATGAGTGACGCCCTCCTCCGCGATGGCGGCGAAGATGGCGGTGGGCTCGACGCGGCGCAGGCAAACATGCGTCCCGGCCAGCGCCGTCACCGTCCAGGCAAAGCACCAGCCATTGCAGTGGAACATGGGCAGGGTCCAGAGATAGATCGGATGCTGCGGCATGCTCCAGACCAGCGCGTTGCCCAGCGCGTTGAGATAGGCGCCGCGGTGGTGATAGACGACGCCCTTGGGATTGCCGGTGGTGCCCGAGGTGTAGTTGAGCGAGATCGCATCCCACTCATCGGCCGGGCCTTGCCACGCGAATTCCGGATCGCCGGCGGCGATGAAGCGCTCGTAATCCATCTCGCCCAAGAGCTTTCCCGGCGGCGCGAGCGGGTCGTCGATGTCGATGACGAGCGGCCGCCGCGCCAGCTGCGCCAGGGCCTTCTCGATCACGGCTGAGAACTCGCGATCGGTGATCAGCGCTTTCGCCTCGCCATGCTCGAGGATGAAGGCGAGCGAGGCTGCGTCGAGGCGGATGTTGAGCGCGTTCAGCACGGCGCCCGTCATCGCCACGCCGAAATGCGCCTCGAGCAGCTCCGGCGTGTTGGTGGCCATGACCGCCACGGTGTCGTTCTTGCCGATCCCGCGCCGGCTGAGCGCGCTGGCGAGCCGCCGGCAGCGACGATAGGTCTCGGCCCAGCTGTAGCGACGATCGCCATGCAAGACCGCGGTCCGGTCGGGGTGGATGGCGGCGCTGCGAGCGACGAAACCCAAGGGCGACAACGGCACGAAATTGGCGCCGTTGCGGTCGAGACCGACGGCGTATGGGTTGTGGGAAGAGACATCGCTCATGGCCTTTCCTCCCGGCGGCTTGGCAGCGGCGGAGCTTTGCTCCACACTTGGTCTTGCATAGTCTTAGACCGAAGCCTGCGTACGACCAAGAATTCTTCCGACCGCCGCGAGGACGCGCCCATGACCAGCCGCTACGCCGAAGCCCATCGCCGCTCGCTCGCCGACCCCGAAGGCTTCTGGGCCGAGGCCGCCACGGCCATCGATTGGGAGAAGCCGTGGGAGCGCGTGCTCGACGCCGCGCAGCCGCCCTTCTATCGCTGGTTCCAGGGCGGCCGGCTCAATACCTGCTGGAACGCCCTCGACCGGCATGTCGAGCGCGGCCGCGCCGAGCAAACCGCGCTCATCTACGACAGTCCGGTGACCGGGCAGAAGCAGCGCTGGACATATCGCGCGCTCCGCGACGAGGTTGCGCTTCTCGCCGGCGCGCTTGCCGCCGAGGGCGTCGGCCCGGGCGACCGCATCCTCATCTACATGCCGATGGTTCCGGAGGCGGCGATGGCGATGCTCGCCTGCGCTCGCATCGGCGCCATTCATTCCGTCGTGTTCGGCGGCTTCGCCGCGCCCGAACTCGCGACCCGCATCGACGATGCCAAGCCGAAGCTGATTCTCTCTGCCTCGTGCGGCATCGAGCCCGGCCGCACCATCGCCTACAAGCCGCTGCTCGACCGCGCGATCGAACTCGCGCAGTGGAAGCCGCAGCGCTGCTTCATCCTGCAGCGCCCGATGCTCGCGGCGGCGCTGGTTTCGGGCCGCGACCGCGACTGGCGCGAGGCGGTGGGCAAGGCGGTCGCCGCCCCTTGCGTCGCCGTCGCGGCGACCGATCCGCTCTATATCCTCTACACCTCCGGCACCACCGGAATGCCCAAAGGCATCGTCCGCGACAATGGCGGCCATGCCGTGGCGCTCCACTGGTCGATGGCGAACATCTATGGCGTGAAGCCCGGCGAGGTCTGGTTCACCGCCTCGGATGTCGGCTGGGTGGTGGGGCATTCCTACATCGTCTACGCGCCGCTGATCTATGGCTGCACCTCCGTCCTGTTCGAGGGCAAGCCGGTGGGGACGCCGGACGCCGGCGTGTACTGGCGCGTCATCGCGGAGCACGGCGCGGTCGCCATGTTCACGGCACCCACCGCCTTCCGCGCCATCCGGCGCGAGGATCCCGAGGGCACGCAGATCGGCAAATACGATCTCACGAAGTTCCGCACGCTCTTCCTCGCCGGCGAGCGGGCCGATCCGCCGACCGTCGAATGGGCAGAGCGGCAGCTCAAGGTGCCCGTCATCGACCATTGGTGGCAGACCGAGACGGGCTGGCCGATCACCGCCAATTGCATTGGCCTCGAGCAGCTGCCGGTGAAGCACGGCTCGTCGACCAAGCCCGTGCCGGGCTACGATCTGCGCGTGCTCGATCCGCAAGGCAAGGAATTGCGGCGCGGCGAGATCGGCGCGCTCTGCATCAAGCTGCCGCTGCCGCCGGGCTCGCTGCCGACGCTGTGGAACGCCGATGACCGCTATGTCAGCTCCTACCTCGCCGATTATCCCGGCTACTACGAGACGGCCGATGCCGGCTACATCGACGAGGACGGCTACGTCTTCGTCATGACGCGCACCGACGACATCATCAACGTCGCCGGCCATCGCCTGTCCACGGGAGCGGTCGAGGAGGTCTTGGCGTCCCACCCGGAGGTGGCGGAATGTGCCGTCATCGGCGTCGCCGATGCGCTCAAGGGACAGGTGCCGCTCGGCCTCCTGGTGCTCAAGGCCGGTTCGCGCAAGAGCGCCGGCGATATCACGGCGGAGACGGTCGAGCTGGTGCGGGCGCGCATCGGGCCGGTGGCGAGCTTCAAGACCGCGGTGGTGGTGCAGCGGCTGCCCAAGACCCGCTCCGGCAAGATCCTGCGCGGCACCATGCGCCAGATCGCCGACGGCGAGGAATATCGCGTGCCCGCCACCATCGACGATCCCGCCATTCTCGGCGAGATCGCCGAGACGCTCGGGACGGCCGGGCTGGTTCAGCGCAAAGGCTGAGCGTTACGGCGCCGGATTGTCTTCGGCTTCGATCTCGTAGGTCGGCGGCTCGACCGTGACCGGCGCGGCGGAGCCGTCGGGCTTCTTGCCGCGATTGGCGCGGTTCACCGCCGCCTCGAGCTCATCGAGCGTGCACAGTCCCAAGGACACGGGATGGCGCGGCTTGATGTTGGTCGTGTTCCAGTGCGAGCGGTCGCGCACGGCCTGGATGGTCGGCTTGGTCGTGCCAACCAGCTTGGAGATTTGCCCGTCGCTGAGTTCGGGATGGTTCTTGATGAGCCAGGCGATCGCATCGGGCTTGTCCTGCCGCTTGGCAATCGGGGTGTAGCGCGGCCCGCGGTGCTTCACCAGCTCTTTCGGTATCGCCTTCTGCGCGAGGTGGAGCCGCGCATTGGTGTCCTTCTGGCAGCGCTCGATCTCCTCCAGCGTGAGCTGGCCGCTCGCCACCGGGTCGAGCCCTTGCATCTGCACCGCGACCTCGCCATCGGCGATCGCCTGCACCTCGAGCGGGTGAAGCCCGCAGAATTCGCCGATCTGGTCGAAGGACAGCGACGTGCTCTCGACCAGCCAGACGGCCGTGGCTTTCGGCATCAGCGGCAGCGTCATAAAGACCTCCTTCCGTCCCGTCGTGCCCGCCGGCGCGGCGGCCCTGGGGCGCCAAGCCAAGCGAACGGTCATGGACAGGATAGCCGCTATATAGTCGCTAGGCGGCGCTCGGGAAAGCCCGATTTTGCCGGGCTCAAACCGTGAGCACGATCTTGCCGATGTGCTCGGAGCCTTCCATGACTCGGTGGGCCGCGGCCGCTTCGGCCAATGGATAGGTGCGGTGAATCACCGGCCGAATTTTGCCCTGGTCGAGCAGCGGCCAGACCGCACGCTCCAAGGGCGCGGCGATCGCCGCCTTGTGCTCGAGGCTGCGCGCGCGCAGGGTCGAGCCGGTGATGGTCAAGCGTTTCGTCATCACCGGGCCAAAATTGACCTCGACCGAGGCGCCGCGCAAGAAGGCGATGAAGACGAGCCGCCCGTCGACGGCGAGCGCGCTCAGATTCTTCTGAATATAATCGCCGCCGACCATGTCGAGCACGACATCGACCCCGCGGTTCCCGGTCATCTCGCGGATGACGGTGAGAAACTCCGCCGTCCGGTAGTTGATGGCACGGGTCGCGCCCAAGCGCTCGCAGGCATGGCATTTTTCGGCGCTGCCGGCAGTGGCAAAGATCTGGCGCGCGCCGAAGGCGCGGGCGAGTTGGATCGCCACCGTTCCGATGCCGCTCGAGCCGCCGTGGATCAGCACGCTCTCTCCGGCGTGGAGCGCGCCACGCTCGAACAGATTGTGCCAGACCGTGAAGAAGGTCTCGGGCAACGCCGCGGCCTCGGCCATGCTGAAGCCCTTGGGCACGGGCAGGCAGGTCGCCTCCTGGGCGATGCAATGCGTGGCGTAGCCGCCGCCCGAAACCAGGGCGCAAATCTGGTCGCCGGGCTTCAGCCGATGGACGCCGAGACCGATGGCGATGACCTCGCCGGCGATCTCGAGGCCGGGGATGTCGGAGGCGCCGGGAGGCGGCGGGTATTCGCCCTTGCGTTGCAGCACGTCCGGCCGATTGACTCCCGCCGCCGCGACACGGACCAGCACTTCGCCGGCGCCCGGCAATGGCATCGGCCGGGTCGTGGGCTTGAGCATTTCGGGCGCGCCCGGCTCGGCGATCTCGATCGCGGTCATGGTGGCGGGAAGGCTGGTCATCGCTGCTGCCCTTTGCTCATGCGCACGCATTGATCCTCTAGCCCGATCGCGCCACACTGGCAACTGCGCCGGGGAAGGAGAGGAGCGGTGGACGAAGAAGACCTGCAGCCGCAGCACAAGCCAGCAAAGCCCAAGGATCTGACGCTGCTGTCGATCGCCGAGCTGGAGAACTACATCCTCGGGCTCGAGACCGAGATCGCCCGCGCCCGCGAGGAGATCGCGGCCAAGCGCAAGCAGCGCGGCGGCGCCGAGTCGCTGTTCAAGCGCTAGGGCGGCGATGCCCGAGGCCAAGTTTCCGAAATTCGCCACCTTGAGCCTGCACGCCGGGCAGCGTCCAGATCCCGCGACGGGCGCGCGCGCCGTGCCGATCTACCAGACCACCAGCTATGTCTTTCGCGACAGCGACCAAGCCGCGGCGCTCTTCAATCTCGAAGAGCCCGGCTACATCTATTCGCGCATCGCCAATCCCACAGTGGCCGTGCTCGAGGAACGGATTGCCGCGCTCGAAGGCGGCGTCGGCGCGGTGTGCACGGCGAGCGGCCAGGCCGCGCTGCATCTGGCCATTGCGACCTTGATGGGAGCGGGCGGCCATGTGGCCGCGGCGTCGTCGCTCTATGGCGGCTCGATCAATCTTCTGCGGCTGACCCTGCCGCGTTTCGGCATCGCCACGAGCTTCATCGATCCGCGCGATCCCGCCGCCTTCCGCGCCGCCATCCGCGCCGAGACGCGGCTCGTCTTCGCCGAAGTGATCGGCAATCCCGGCCTCGAGGTGCTGGACATTCCGGCGGTCGCCGATGTGGCGCATGCGGCGGGCCTGCCGCTCCTGGTCGATGCCACCTTCGCCACGCCCTATTTGTGCCGGCCGCTCGATCACGGCGCCGATCTCGTCGTCCATTCCGCGACGAAATGGTTGGGCGGCCATGGCGTCGCCATCGGCGGCGCGCTCATCGACGGCGGTCGCTTCGATTGGGAGGCTTCGGGCAAATTCCCGACCATGACCGAGCCCTATGCCGGCTATCACGGCATCGATTTCGCCGAGGAGTTCGGGCCGCAGGCCTTTCTCATGCGCGCCCGCGCCGAAGGGCTCAGAGATTTCGGCGCCTGCATGAGTCCGGCGAACGCCTTCCACCTGCTGCAGGGGGTCGAGACCCTGCCGCTGCGCATGGCCCGGCATATCGAGAACACACGGCGCATTCTCGATTTCCTCGGCGGCTCCGATCGCGTCGCCTGGGTCAATCACCCGGATCTGCCGACGCATCGCGATCATGCGCTGGCGCAGACGCTGTTTCCGCGCGGCGCCGGCGCGATCGTCTGCTTCGGCATCAAGGGCGGCCGGGCCCCCGGCAAGCATTTCATCGACGCGCTACGCCTTATCTCGCATTTGGCCAATGTCGGCGACGCCAAGACCCTGGTCATTCATCCCGCCAGCACGACGCACCAGCAGCTCGATGCCGCGGCGCTGGCCGCCGCCGGCGTGGGCGAGGACATGATCCGCTTGTCGGTCGGGCTCGAAGACCCCGAGGACATCATCGACGATCTGCGCCAGGCGCTGCGCGCCGCCGAGAAGGCCGCGCTGCGTCCGGCCGCGGAATAGGCGATGGAGTTTCTGCTCGAGGGCAAGCGGGTCTTCGCCGGCACCGGCGGGCGCGGCTTCGCTGCCGCGCTACCGACAAGCGTCCTGCTGCACGGCGCCGGGCTCGACCACACCATCTGGGCGCTGCAGGCCCGCGCGCTCGCGCATCACGGGCGGAACGTGCTGGCGCTGGACCTGCCCGGCCACGGCCGGAGCGAGGGCCCGCCGCGCGCGCGCATCGATGCCATGGCGGAGTGGGTGCTTGCGGTGCTCGCGGCGCGCGGCGTAACGCGCTTCAGGCTCGCCGGGCACAGCATGGGGGCGCTCGTCGCCTTCGCTGCTGCGGCGCGCGCCGGAGACCGCGTCGAAAGTCTGGCGTTGCTCGGCTTCGCTCCGGAAATGCGCGTCCATCCGGCGCTGCTCGCGGCGGCGCGCGACGGCGCGCATGCCGCCGTCGAATTCATGGTGAGCTGGGGTCTGGGCGCGGCGAGCCAGCTCGGCGGCAACCCGGCGCCGGGCCTGTGGCTCACCGGCGCCGCCCTGCGGCTCTTGGAACGCGCGCCCGCGGCAAGCCTCGCGGCCGATCTCGCCGCTTGCGACGGCTATAATGCCGGTGCCGAGGCGACCGTGCCGGCCTGCCCCACGCTTTTGCTGCTCGGCGCCGATGATCGGATGACGCCGCCGGAAGCGGCCATCGCCTTCGCCCGGCGGCTGCCACAGGCCCGCATCACCGTGCTGCCTGGCGTCGGCCATCTCATGCCGATCGAAGCGCCGGGCGCGACGCTCGCCGCGCTCAAATCTGCGCTCTGAGCAGGAACGAGAACGGCGGCACCGGGGCGCCGCCGTTCCGTCGCTTTGCCGTCTCAGGCCGTCAGGCCGCTTTCTGCTCGATCACCTGGGGCTTCGCGCCCGCCGCGATCTCGATCTTGCGGGGCTTCATCGCCTCCGGAATCTCGCGCACGAGATCGACGTGGAGGAGGCCATTGTCGAGGCTCGCGCCGGTCACCTTGATATGATCGGCGAGCTGGAAGCGCCGCTCGAAGCCCCGGCGCGCGAGGCCGCGGTGCAGATAATGCACCGTCTCGTCCTCCTTCTTGGCCTTGCCGGAGACCAGGAGCGCATTCTCCTTGACCGTGATATCGAGATCCTCGGGCGCGAAGCCGGCTACCGCCATGGTCAGGCGGTAAGTGCTCTCGCCGGTGATCTCGATGTTGTAGGGGGGATAGGAAGAGCTGCCGTCGAGGCGCGTCGCCGCGTCGGCGAGACGCGTGAGCCGGTCGAAACCGATCGTCGAGCGGAACAGCGGAGAGAAGTCGAAACCGTCCATGACCACATCCTCCTGTGAGCAATATGGATACGCGTTGCCCGCCAAATGGCCGGGCCGTTTACCATTTCGCCCGAACCCGCAGCGCGGCGTCCGGACGAAAATGAGATAGGAATGTCCGGCCCTCGTTCAAGGGGCCGGCCGGGCGCGGCGCGGCTGAAAATGACGGCGGCGATGCGGCGGCGGCGGCCGCCCGAGCGCCTATTGCTTGGGTCCGAAACCCTTGAAGCGCTTGTTGAAGCGCGCGAGTTGGCCGCCGCTGTCGACCAGCCGCTGCTGGCCGCCGGTCCAGGCCGGATGAGACTTTGAGTCGATCTCGAGGCGCAAGCTGTCGCCGGCTTTGCCGTAGGTCGACCGCGTCTTGTAGCTCGTGCCGTCGGTCATCACGATGGTGATCTCGTGATAGTCGGGATGGATGCCGTCTTTCATCGCACACGCTCCGCCAAAGCGGCGGCGTTATAGCGCAACCCGGTGCGCCGCGCAACTCGCCGCCCGCGCCGCGAGTCGCCGCAAAATCCGACGCGCGCGTTTTCAAGCCGCTGCGCGAGCGATGCATTGCGATGCTTTTTTCGCAACGGCGCCAAAAAATTTGCTACTCGCGCGCGTCGTGTCAGCAATTCGTTCGACTTTCGGTAAGCACTCTTTTAGAGTCAATCGTGTTTCATAGGCACAGGGGGTTCATCGCAAATGCAAGACGAAACTGAAACTCCTATGGGGATGCCTGCCCCTATGCCGGCTCCCGCCAAAGCGCCTCCCAAACGGAAGGCGAAGAGAAAGGCGAAGAAGATGGCTCCAAAGCGTAAGAAGGCTCCTGCCAAGCGGAAAGCCGCCAAGAAGCGCGCGGCCAAAAAGGGCGGGCGGCGGAAAGCGGCTGCCCGGACTCCAAAGCGCAAGGCGCGCCGGAAGAAGCGGAAATAATCAGCTTCTCACTCCCCCGGGATGCCACTGCCGCGATAGCGTGGCTCTGGCGCCTGTGATCCTCGGAAGCCGCGGTCGAGGCCGATTGCCCCCGCGGCTTCTTTGTTCCTAAGGCACCGTCAACTTCAACTCGATGCGCCGATTGCGCTGGTAGGCGGCTTCGCCGTCGCCGGGATCGATCGGCTGGTATTCGCCAAAGCCGGCCGCCGCCAGGCGGTCGGGAGCGACGCCTTGGGCGACGAGGTAGCGCACCACCGACAGCGCCCGCGCCGTCGACAATTCCCAGTTCGAGCGGAATTGCGGCGTGTTGATCGGACGCTTGTCGGTAAAGCCGTCGACCGCCAGCACCCAATTCATGTCGCCGGGGATCTTGGCCGAGATGTCGGTCACGGCCTGGGCTACCGCGGCGAGCTGGCGCTTGGCGTCGTCGCTCAGATCGGCGCTGCCCGGGCTGAACAGCACTTCCGACTGGAAGACGAAGCGGTCGCCGATGACGCGGATGTCCGGCCGGTCGCCGAGCACCGCGCGCAGGCGGCCCAAGAACTCCGAGCGATAGCGCGCCAGCTCCTCGACCTTGCTGGCGAGCGCCTGGTTCAGGCGGCGGCCGAGATCGGCGAGCTGGACCTGCTGGTCCTTGTTCTTGGCCTCGGAGGCGTCGAGCGCCGCCGCGATCTGTGCGAGCTGCTGGCGCAAAGCCAGGAGCTGCCGGTTGAGATCATCGACCGTGCTCTGCGCTTCGCTGAGGCGCTGGTTGCGGCTGTCGATCTCGCCCTGCGCCGCCGCGAGCCGCGACTCCAGCCCGGTGACTTTGGTCTCGAGCTCGGCGCGCGCCGCCTTGTCCTGCGCCGCCTCCGCGAGCTGCGCATTGGCGCTGGAAAGATTGGCGTTGGCCTCGTTGAGCTTGGCATTGAGTGCGTCGCGCTCGCCGAGGGCGGCCTGGAGCTGCGCGGTCAATTGGCTCAAGGTGACCTTGATCTCCGCGCTGTTGGAGCGCTCGAGCGCCAGGATATTGGTGAGTTCGTTGATCTGCTGAGTCAGCCGCTCGAGCGCCGCGTCGCGGCCGGAGAGCGCATTGGTCAGATAGAACTGCCCGGCGGTGAAGACCAGCAGGACGAAGATAATGACCATGACGAGCTGGGACAGCGCGTCGACGAAGCCCGGCCAAATGTCGATGCCGGGGCGGCGCGGACGGCGGGACGAGATCGCCATGGCGGCGTGCTAGGAGCGCTCGGTCTCTTCGGCCAGCGCCGCAATAGTGCGCGCCAAGAGCCGGATTTCGCTGCGCATCTCCTTGACGAGCTCGCCCCGCCCTTGGCTCAAATCCTCGGCCATCCGGGCGAGATGGAGCTCGATGCTGCGCAGGTGCGAGCGCGCCTCGTCGCCGAGCGCCGCGGCGCCCGCGCCCTCGGCCAGACGCTGGAGGACGGGCTTCAAATCGACTTGCTGCTCGGCGAGGCGCAGCAGCAGCGCCTGCTCGCTGCGCATGTGGTCGGTCAAGGCAGACAAGCGGTCGGTCATGCCCAGCATGTTGGCGTTGGCGGCGATGCGGCTCTCCTCGCCGCGGGAGAGGGTGCGCTGGAGCCCGTCGAGGCTGTCGGCGGTCTGTTCGAGCAGCGCTTGAATGTAGGCGGGGACCGGGGTCTCGCCCATCTCGCCCAAGGAGCCGCTGCCGGAGAGCCGCGTGTAGCTCGACAACCACTCCTCGAGGTCATTGTAGAAGCGGTTCTGCGCCAGCCCGGCCTGGAGATCGAGAAATCCCAGGACGAGCGAGCCCGCCAGCCCGAAGAGCGAGGCGCTGAAGGCCGTGCTCATGCCGCCTAGAGGCGATTCGAGCCGCGTGCGCAAATCGGTGAAAGCGGCGGCCGCGTCGCCGGCGCCGACCGACAACCCGCCGATCACGCCCTTCACCGACTGCACCGTCTCGAGCAGGCCGTAGAAGGTGCCGAGGAGCCCGAGGAAGACCAGAAGCCCGATCAGGTAGCGCGAGGTCTCGCGCGTCTCGTCGAGCCGCGTCGCGATGCCGTCGAGCAGCGTGCGCAGCGACAAGGCCGACAGCGACACCCTGGTGCCGCGGCGGTCGGCGAGCATGTTCGCCATCGGCGAGAGCAGCCGCGGCAACGGCTCGGTCGAGACGATCGCCTGGTTGCGGCGGAACTTTTGGATCCAGGTGATTTCCGGGTTGAGCTGCAGCACCTTGCTGAAGATGTAGATGATGCCGGCCAAGAGAATACCGAGGATCACCCCGTTGACCACGGGGTTGCCCATGAAATACGGCACCAGCGCCGAGGACATGAGCGTGGCGATGGCGCCCACCGCGACGACGAAGACCGCCATCCGCAACAGGTAGCGAGTTGGGCGGGTCACTTCGGCGGTCCTGGGCCCAGGCTACGATCGGTCAATGGTCGAGGAGGATCAAATCGACGCGGTCTGCCGGCCCGCCATCCTCGTTCCGATTGCCGAGCGCGCGCACGTCCATGCGGAAGCTGTGCACGCCCTTCTCGATCAAATAGGCGCGCACCGCGACGGCGCGTGCGAGCGAGATGCGCCGCGCCTCGATCGGATCATCGCCGATGCCGCTGGCATAGGCGACGAGCTGGAGATGCGTCGTGTCATCGGCCAAGAGCCGCGCCGCAACCGCATCGAGCATCGGCTGCGCCGAGGCGGGAATCTCGGAGACGCTCGCCTCGAAGCGAACGGCGCTGACGCGGCCCGGGATCGCCGCCGGCGCGGCGACCGGTATGGCGATATTCGCGGCCGCGGTCTGCGCGGGCGGGCTCGCGGATGACCGGCTCGCGGCGCCATTCGCACCGTTGGCACCTCCGGCCATGGGCGGCGCCGCGGGTGCGGGCGCGGGTGTAGGTGCGGGTGCAATCGGCGGCGGCGCGGCTGCGACGGTCGGCGCAGTCGGAACCTTGGGCGTTTCGCCTGGCGCGGCGGGCCGCGCGGCGGTCTGCTGCGGCGCTGAAGGCGCCGGGGTTGCCAACGCCGCCGCGGTTTTGCTCTCGGCTTTGCCTTTGGCCTTGCTCTCCTCCGCCGGCGCCGGCGCAATCTCGCGCGTGATGAGCGTGTCGGCCGCGCCACGCGGCGGCGGCGTGAGCTTCGGCGCGGCTGTGGCAACGGGCCGCGTCAGTTTCGGCGCCGCAGCCGCCTGCGGCGGCGTGAGTTTGGGCACTTCAGCCGCGACCGGCGGCGTGAGCTTGGGCGCTTCGGCCGCGACCGGCGGCGTGAGCTTCACAACTTGCTCCGGGTGCGGCGGCGTGAGCTTCACAATTTGCTGCGGGTGCGGCGGCGTCAGCTTGGGCGCCGCTGCGGCGAGTCGCGGCGCGTGCCGTGCAGGCTTATGGGCGATTCTCCTGCCGGTATGGGAGCGCGCGGCGAGGTGATGCCGCGCCGCGGGACGCAACGCCAAAGTCGTGAACGCGGGCCGGCGCAGCACCAGCCCGGGAATCGTCGGCGGCGGGCCCAACTCGTCGAGCACGCTCCAATTGATCGTGACATCGCCGATGTCGCGGCCCGGCAGATAAGGCGATTGTGCATCGGCCGTGGGAAGCGCCACCAAACTCGCGGCGAGCGGCGGTAACAGGTACAAAAGAACCCGATGAAGCTCAACCCATCGCTTGCGGCAGTTCAACCGCAGATAAAAAGGCATGCCGCTAATTTCCATTCCGAGCAGCCGCCACGAAGCTAGCCACAATATATAGGATACCCCAAACCACTATGCGCCGCTACGGTCACTTTTGCCGGTTGTCGTCGCGGTTACGCGCAGCGCTTGTTGCAGGAGTTGCAGGAGCGGCGCGTGCAGATGATCGTTGGCCGCGAGCACGTCGCCGCTGCCGATGCCGTGCTGACCCGCGAGATCCGTCGCATAGCCGCCGGCTTCGCGCACCAGCACGATGCCGGCGGCGATGTCCCAGGGCTGCAGGCCGAATTCCCAAAAGCCATCGAGTCGTCCGGCGGCGACATAGGCGAGGTCGAGCGAAGCGACGCCGAGGCGGCGGATGCCGCTCGTCGCCTCCATCATCGCCGCGAGCGTCGCGAGATAGACGCGGTGATTGCCGCGGCCGCGGAAGGGAATGCCGGTGCCGACCAGCGCCTCGCCGAGGTGCCGGCGCGCCGAGACGCGCAGCCTTCGGTCATTGACAAAAGCGCCGGCACCTTTCTCGGCCCAGAACATCTCGTCGCGCACCGGCTCGTAGACCACACCGGCGACGATCTCGCCGTCGTGCTCGAGCGCGATCGAGATGGCGAAATGGGGCAGGCCATGCAGGAAATTGGTCGTGCCGTCCAGCGGATCGACGATCCAGCGATGACGCTGGTCGCTGCCGGGGCTCGCGCCGCTCTCCTCCATGAGGAAGCCCCAGCCCGGCCGCGCCCGCTGCAGCTCGCTCTTCAAGAGCCGCTCCGCCTTGAGATCGGCGGTCGAGACGAAATCGCCCGGCCCTTTCACCGAGACCTGGAGCTGCTCGACCTCGCCGAAGTCGCGGATGAGGCCGCGCGCCGCCTTGAGGGCGGCGGCCGTCATCACATGGATCAGCGCCGAGCGGACCGCCATCGCCCGGCATCACTCCTTGGCGCGCTCGAGATAGCTGCCATCGGCGGTATTGACGACGACTTTCGTGCCGGCCTCGATATGCGGCGGGATCATGATCCGCCGGCCGTTCTCGAGCTTGCCGGGCTTGTAGGAGGAGGACGCCGTCTGGCCCCTCACCACGGGATCGGCCTCGACCACCGCCATGACCACGGTCTGCGGGATGGTCACTGACATCGGCGCGCCTTCATAGATCTGGATCGTGCACATCATGCCTTCGCGCAGGAAATCCGCGGGCTCGCCGATCATGTCGCGGTTGACCGTCGTCTGCTCGTAGGTCTCGTTGTCCATGAAGGTCGCCTGATCGCCGTCGAAGAAGAGGAACTGCATCTCCTTCTCGTCCATGCGCACGCGCTCCACCGTCTCCTGCGTGCGGAAGCGCTCGTTGAGCTTGGTGCCGGAGCGGACGTCGCGCAGCTCGACCTGGGCGAAGGAGCCGCCCTTGCCGGGCTGGACCAGTTCGCGCTTCACGACGATCCAAAGCTTGCCCTGGTGCTCCAGGAAATTGCCCGGCTTCAAATCGATGGCGTTGATCTTCATGGGGCTCTCGTCGACGCGCAATATGGGGATTTCGGGTTTGGCGGTTCCTACCAACTTGCCGGCGCGGACGCAATGGGGCGGCGCCCTTTAGTTTCCCTTGGCACCGCATCTCGGCTATTGCAATGGGCCATGACGAACGAGCGCCCGACCGACGAAAACCGTGGCTGGTGGCGGCAGGAGCGGTTCCGACGCAAGGAGCCTTATCTAGCGGTGCGCGGGCATGTGATTGCGGCCATTCGCGCCTTCTTCGCGGCGCGCGATTTCCGCGAGGTCGAAACCCCGGCGCTGCAGCAAAGCCCCGGCCTCGAGCCGCATCTGCGCGCCTTCGCGACGACGCTCGACGAGCCCGGCGAGGGCAAGCGGCCGATGTACCTGCAGACCTCGCCGGAATTCGCCATGAAGAAGCTGCTGGCGGCGGGCATGCCGCGCATCTTCCAGCTCGCCCACGCCTTCCGCAACGGCGAGCGCGGCAGCCTGCATCATCCCGAATTCACCCTGCTCGAATGGTACCGCGCCGGCGCCACCTATCGCGCTCTCATGGCGGATTGCGAAGCGCTGCTGCGCGACGTGCTCGCCGCCGCAAGCCGGCCGCAGTTTCTTTGGCGCGGCCAAATCTGCGATCCCGGCGCGCGCTGGCAGTATCTCAGCATCGCCGAGGCTTTCTTGGCTTACTGCAATATCGACCTGCTCGCGACCTGCCGCGATCCTGCCGCGCCGAGCCTCGCGCTCCTGGCCGAGGCGGCGCGGCCCATGGGCATCGCGCCGCATGCGGGCGATGAATGGGAGGATCTCTTCTTCCGCATCTTCCTCGAGAAGATCGAGCCAAAGCTCGGCATCGGCGCGCCCGCCGTGCTCTACGACTATCCGATCGCCATGGCGGCGCTCGCCCGCGCCAAGCCCGGCGTCCCGCTTCTCGCCGAGCGCTTCGAGCTTTATGTCTGCGGGCTCGAACTCGCCAATGCTTTCAGCGAGCTCACGGATGCGGCGGAGCAGCGCGCCCGCTTCCGGCGCGACCAGGAAAAGCGGCGCGCGCGCTATGGCGAGGCCTATCCCATCGACGAGGATTTTTTGGCGGCGCTGGCGCAGATGCCGGAGAGCGCCGGCATCGCCTTGGGCGTCGATCGCCTCGTTATGCTCGCGAGCGGTGCCGATTCGATCGAGGACGTGCTGTGGGCGCCGGTCAGCTAGCGGCCTCGATCGCCTTGCGGAAGGCACGCACCGCGGCGGCCGGCCCGTCGGGGTGGTCCCACACCGCCGCGATCACCGCGAGGAAATCGGCGCCGGCGACGACCAGCGGGCCGCAATTCTCCGGCGTGATGCCGCCGATGGCAACGCAGGGGACGGTCATGATCTCGCTCCACCAGCGCAGCAGCTCGGGATCGGCGCGATGCGCCGCCGCCTTGCTGCCGCTCGGGAAGAAGGCGCCGAAGGCGACATAGTCGGCGCCTTGCTCCGCCGCTTCGATCGCGAGATGGCGGCTCGCATGGCAGGTGACGCCGACGATGCGATCGGGTCCCAGAATGTGCCGCGCCTCGGCGTAAGAAACGTCCTCCTGGCCGACATGGACCCCGTCGCAGCCGGTGGCAAGCGCGAGGTCGGCGCGGTCGTTCATGAGGAAAGCGACGTTGCGTTGCTGCGCCACCGGGCGGAGCGCGTCCGCGGCGCGGCGGATGGTCGCGTCATCGGCGCCCTTGAGGCGAAGCTGCACGCAGGCGACATCGCCGGCATCGAGCGCCGCGGCCAGAGTGTCGGCGAATTTCTCCGGCGCGACAGCGGTGGGAGTGATGAGGTAGAGGCGGGTTCCCGCCCGGGCCGCGATCACGCCTCGCCGCGATAGATGCGGATGATGGAGTCGAGCATCTTGAGCGCTTCCTCGCGCGGGCGCTGGAAGGTGTTGCGGCCGATGATCGAGCCATTGCCGCCGCCGTCGCGCACCGCGCGCACCTCGGCATAGACGCCGTCGATGTCCTTGGCTTCGCCGCCGGAGAAGACGACAATGCGCTTGCCGTCGAAGCAAGATTGCACGACATGGCGGATGCGCGCCGCCGGCGTCGAGATGTCGATCTTCTGCTGCTGATAGACCTTCTTCGCCGCTTCGAGCTCGAGATAGTCGGTCGGCGGCTTCACCTTGATGATGTGCGCGCCCAAGAGCGCCGCCATATGCGCGGCATAGGCGCAGATGTCGATCGCCGTCTCGCCCTGCTTCGAGAGATCGCCGCCGCGCGGATAGGACCAGATCACCACGGCGAGCCCGTGCGCCTTGGCCTCGCGCGCCAATTCGGCGATCTCCTCGATCATCGCGTAAACCGCGTCGGAGCCGGGATAGATGGTGAACCCGATCGCGGCGCAGCCGAGCCGGAGCGCGTCCTTCACCCCCGCGGTCACGGCTTGGCTGGGCGCCGCCTTGTCGCGCGCCAGGCTGTTCGCCGAATTGACCTTGAGGATGGTCGGGATGGCGCCGGCGAAACTGTCGGCGCCGGCCTCGAGAAAGCCCAAGGGCGCGGCATAGGCGGACAATCCGGCCTCGATGGCGAGGCGATAATGGTAATGCGGGTCATAGGCCGGCGGATTGGGCGCGAAGCTCCGCGCCGGGCCGTGCTCGAAGCCCTGATCGACCGGCAGGATGACGAGCCTGCCGGTGCCGCCGAGCTTGCCCTGCATGAGGATGCGGACGAGATTGGCCTTGGTGCCGGGATTGTCGCTCTCGTAGCCGGCGAGAATTTTTCTGACGCGTTCGCTGACTTGCATGGCACGCAGTCCCTGAGAGAGGCCGGACTCTTGCCGGCGATATAGCAGATGCGGTTCAGCCCGGCAAAGGTGGGGCGAGGGGAAGGCCCGATGCTAATGCCGAATCCACAGCAAAGTCTTAACCACCGGAGTCACGGGTTCGTTCCGCCCTCGCCGAGAAATTTGCGGCAAGCGGCTTCGGGCCGCGTCTCGCCGCGCAGGTCGAGGAGCGCCACCGTCTCGTCGCCTTCGATCCGGGCACCGATTTCGGCGGCGAGCGCCGCAAGCCGCGCCCGCGTGGCTGCGGGCCCGGTGAAGCGCAGATGGCGCAATCCCACGCGCAAGCCGGCGAGCACCGCGCCCGCGGCGTCGCCGCAATCGAGGACACAAGCGATCCGAGCTTCGGGATGTCCCGCGGCCGCGGCCGCGATCAGCGTTTTGAACCAGAGCGCGCCGCCATAGATTCCGGCGCCAGGCGCGCTCGAAAGCGTTACGGGAACGCCGAGCGAAGCTGCCGCGGCGGCCGCCGCGCTGGCATGGTCGAGCGAATGGACGACGATGCGTCCGCTCACCCCAGCTTGCCGACGAGCGCGGCCGCCTCGACCATGCGGTTCGAGAAGCCCCACTCATTGTCATACCAGGCGAGCACGCGGCAGAAGCGTTTGCCGAGCACGACCGTCTGCGTCAGATCGAAGGTCGCGCTATGCGGGTCATGGGTGAAATCGACCGACACGCACTCATCCCGATTGACCGCGAGAATGCCCTTGAAGCGATCGGAGGCCGCGGCCTTGACCATGAGCTCGTTGATCTCATCCCTGGTGGTGTCGCGCGCCGCCGTGAACGTCAAATCGATGAGCGAGACGTCGGCGGTAGGGACGCGGATCGAGGTGCCGTCGAGCTTGCCCTGCAGCGCCGGCAGCACCAGGCCCAGCGCTTTGGCCGCGCCGGTCGTGGTCGGAATCATCGAAAGCGCAGCGGCGCGCGCGCGGCGCATGTCCTTGTGCAGCGTGTCGACCGTGTTCTGATCGCCGGTATAGGCGTGGATCGTCGTCATGTAGCCGTGCTCGATGCCGATGCCGTCGTTCAGCACGAAGGCGACCGGCGCCAGGCAGTTGGTCGTGCACGAGCCGTTCGAGAGGACGGTGTGCTCGGGCTTCACCTTGTCGCTGTTGACGCCCATGACCAGGGTGAGGTCGACATTGTCGGCCGGCGCCGAGACGATCACCCGTTTCGCTCCGGCCTCCAAATGCTTCGCCGCCGCCGCACGCTTGGTGAACAGGCCGGTGCATTCGAGCGCGACATCGACGCGAAGATCGCGCCACGGCAGCTTGGCGGGGTCGCGCTCGGCGAGAACCGCGATCCTGCCCCCGCCGATGTCCATCGCGCCGTCGCCGGTCTTGATCGCGCCGGGAAAGCGGCCGTGGACGCTGTCGTATTTGAGGAGATGCGCGTTCGCCTCGACCGAGCCGAGATCGTTGATCGCCACGACCTGAAGATCGTCGCGTTTCTGCTCGTAGAGCGCGCGCAGCACGAGCCGGCCGATGCGCCCGAACCCATTGATGGCGACTCGAATTGTCATTCTTTCCTCCGGCGTCCGTCTCGACGAAGCGAGCGATACCTCGTTAACGAACCAAACCCCCAAAATATTTCAGAGCAGCGCCTGGGCCGCCTCGGCGACCGCCTCGGCGGTGATGCCGAATTGGCGGAACAGGTCGGCGGCCGGCGCCGAGGCGCCGAAGCGGCTGATGCCGATGATCCGCCCGCCTTCGCCGACATAGCGCTCCCAGCCGAAGGGCGAGGCCGCCTCGACGGCAAGACGCGGCGCCGTGCCCAGCACCGCGTGGCGGTAGAACTCGTCGACCCGGTCGAAAAGCTCCCAGCACGGCATCGACACGATTGCGGCGGCGATGCCGCGCGCGCCCAAGAGATCGCGCGCCGCCAGCGCAAGCGCCACCTCCGAGCCGGTCGCGAGGATGGTCAGGCGCCGTGCCCCTTCCGCCTCGGCCAGCACATAGGCGCCCTGCGCCGAGCGATTGCCCGTGCCTGCACCGCGGCGCAAGCCGGGCACGCTCTGGCGGCTGAGCGCGAGCAGCGATGGCCGGTCGCGGCTGGCGAGCGCGCATTCCCAGCATTCCGCCGTCTCGACCGCATCGGCCGGGCGAAACACCTGGAGATTTGGCATGGCGCGCAGGGCGGCCAGATGCTCGATCGGCTGATGCGTCGGGCCATCCTCGCCGAGGCCGATCGAATCATGCGTCATGACATAGATGACGCCCAATCCCATGAGCGCCGAAAGGCGAATCGCCGGCCGGCAATAATCGGAGAAGACGAGGAAGGTGCCGCCATAGGGAATGATCCCGCCATGCGCCGCCATGCCGTTCATCGCTGCGGCCATGCCGTGCTCGCGCACGCCGTAATGGATGTAGCTGCCGGAGAAGTCGTCGCGCGTCACCACTTTTTGGCTCTTGGCCTTGGTGTTGTTGGAACCGGTCAGATCGGCCGAGCCGCCGACCAATTCGGGCAGCACCGGCGCCAGCGCATCGAGCACCATGCCGGAAGCCTGGCGCGTTGCAATCTTCGGTGCCTCGGCGGCGAATTTGGCTTTGACCGCATCGAGCGCTTCGCGCCAGCCATCGGGCAGCCGCCCCGCGATGCGGCGCTCGAATTCATTGCGCGTCGCGGCATCGGCGGCGGCCAGCCGCTCGCGCCAGGCGCTCGAAATTTTGCTGCCGCGCTGCCCGGCCGCGCGCCAGGCTTCGGCCACATCCTCCGGCACTTCGAAAGGCGGATAGGGCCAATGCAGCCGGCGGCGGGTCTCGGCGATTTCGGCTGCGCCCAAGGGCGAGCCATGGGCGGCGGCGGTCCCTGCCTTGGTCGGAGCGCCGAAGCCGATGGTGGTGCGGCAAGCGATGAGCGAGGGACGCTCGGCCTGGCGCGCCCGCGCCAGCGCCGCGGCGGCGGCGTCGGTGTCGTGGCCGTCGATCGCCTCGGCCTGCCAGCCCGCGGCGGCGAAGCGGCGCAGCTCGTCTTCGGAAGTGGCGAGATCGGTGCCGCCGTCAATCGAGACGCGATTGTCGTCCCACAGCACGATGAGCTTGCGCAGGCGAAGATGGCCGGCAAGCGAGATCGCCTCGTGCGACAGGCCCTCCATCAGGCAGCCGTCGCCGGCGATCACGTAAGTGTAATGATCGACCAGAGCGTCGCCGAAGCGCTGCGCGAGCAGACGCTCGGCCAAGGCCATGCCGACGGCGTTGCCGAGCCCCTGGGCGAGCGGGCCGGTCGTCGTCTCGATGCCGGCGGCGTGGCCGCGCTCGGGATGGCCGGGCGTGCGGCTGCCGAGCTGACGAAAGCGCTTCAGCTCGGCGCGACTCATGTCGGGATAGCCGGTGAGATACAGCAGCGCGTAAAGCAGCATCGAGCCATGCCCGGCCGAGAGCACGAAGCGGTCGCGGTCGGGCCAATCCGGCGCCAGCGGATCGAACTTGAGAAACCGGCTCCACAATACGGTACCCGCATCCGCCATGCCCATGGGCATGCCGGGATGGCCGCTCTGGGCTTGCTCGACGGCATCCATGGCGAGGGCGCGAATAGCGTCGGCCATGCGGCGCAGCGCCGGGTCGCGCGGCGCGGGTAGGGGCGAGGCAGAGCCAGCGGTCTCGGTGGCGCTCATCGGCAGCGGCGGCGGTGCGGGGAGCCGTGGAATGCGCGCACCTTGCCGACCCGCCGGGCCGGCGTCAACCGGGATGTCAGGGCAGGGCGCCGTTGCGGGAAGCGGCCTTTGCCCTTAAGGTCACGCGCGACCGCCGCCTGATGGGGCGTAGCCAAGTGGTAAGGCAGCGGATTTTGATTCCGCCATACGGAGGTTCGAATCCTCCCGCCCCAGCCAGCCAAAGCGGTCTCTGCGCCGGAAATTCCCCGGGGCGCGAGAAACGCCGAGATTTCTGCGGTTTAGGCCGGTGCGCCCGAGTCTCTGACCTGGCAATTCTTGGATTTTCGGAGCCCGATCGGCGGCTTTGCGGCGCCGGTTTCAGGGGCTCAGTTCATTGACCGCCGATCGAAATTACGCGCAATCACGGCACCGGATTCCCATCCTGCCCGATGTTGTGAAGGGTATCGAGGATCATGGGAACGGCCTTCCCGTCCTGCCATGCCCATTGAACGAGGCGCAGGCTCACGATCGGATTGTTGTTGGCGTCGAAGCGGAACTCCTGGCCGGGTATGGGAAAGCGAACCTTCTGCATGGCTTTCGCCAATTCCGTGCCGTTCGCGACCTTGCCGTTGAGCGCCGCTATCGCATCGATCACGCTCCGGCCCTCGATGTAGCCGTCGGCGGAGATCTCTTGCGGCTGCATGCCGAATTTCTTTGTGTAGCCCTCGACGAACGCCTTCGACGCCGGATCGTCCGCCGTCCACACCCATTCCTCTGCCGAAAGGATGCCGTCGACGCTCGGGCCCAGGGCCTGCGCGACGCCCGCCGACGCGATCGCCGCCGTCGTGATATCGAGCGGGAGCTTGATGCCGAAGCTCCGGTATTGCTGAATAAAGCGCAGGACATCGCCGCCGAAGAAAAAGCCGTAGACGAAATCCGCCTTGGCATCGGTGATGCGCGAGAAATAGGGCGCGTAATCGGTTTCGCCTGGACGCGGAAAGATTTCATCGACGACCGCACCGCCGAACCGCTTCAAATTAGCGGCAACGGCATTCACGGCATCATGCCCCGCCGCATAATCGGAGCCGAGCAAGATGCCGGATTTGAGGCCTCGCCGGATGAGGAATTGCGCGAGCGGAGTCTCCACCTGTCCGGCTGCGAAGCTCGCCCGGAAGGTGTAGAGCGATTTGCGCGCACCCGTGAGGTCGGCGGCTATGCCACCCGAGACATAAGGCACTTCCGCGCGTGTCGTGTAGGGATGGATGGCGAGGGCCTCGGCGCTGTTCAAGGAGCCGACGACGGCGATGACCTTCTCGTTCTCGACCAGCCGGCGGACCTCGCTCAGCCCGGTGTTCGGGCTGTTCTGGCTGTCGGCGACGACAAGCTCGATGCGCTTGCCGGCAATTTGGCCGCCCCTCTCATCAACTGCATATTGGATGCCGTTCAGATTTTCCTGGCCGATTGCGGCCGCCGGACCGCTCAGCGGAAGGATAACGCCAATCTTGACGGTCTCTTGCGCCTGGCCGACGCCCGCACCGGATCCCGCAAACACCAGCGTCGCCGCGATCGCGAAGCGTTGAGCCAATTTGGCGCGCGCCCAATGGCCCGTGAGGCTTTCCCAAGCGTTGCAACGCTTTCCCATCGCGATGCTCCTCCCCGACTCAACCGACATTCCCCGATGACGAAGGATGTACCAATTCTGCCTTACGGACAAGGCAGTCTGCGGACACTGACCCCTTAAAGGGCAGCGCAGCGGTGAATGCGGAAATCATTCGACTCCCTCACGCAAAAACGGTTGAGCATCGAAAAGGGCTTGGGCGTCACGCCTTCCAAGTAAATATCATTCGACTGGAATAGGCCGTTCTGGAGTCGCGTTCCGCTGCGCCGCCCTCGGCATCCCGCTGCTGGCACGCCCTATCGCGCGGCGTTGACATTGCGCGCTTTCGATTGCTTGCCAATCCAATGGGCGCCGGCCGTGGTCGGCGGATATTTGGGCATGCTGGCGGCCCCGGCGTATTTCTCGATGCAGCGGATTTCGGCGTCGTAGTTCGGCTGATGGAAGAACACGACGGAAAGCCGCGGCACCTCGGCGAATTGGGGCGGCGGATTGGCGACCCGGTGCAGGTTCGAGACCCAGTGGTCGTTCGTCCACTGCATCATCAGATCGCCGATGTTGATGACGAACGAGTCCGGGAGCGGATGCACGTCGACCCAGTTTCCGTCGCGGACCTGGACCTGCAGCCCGCCCGGCTTGTCCTCGGCCAGAAGGATGGTCAAGGTGCCGTAGTCGGTATGGGCGCCCGCGCGCAGTTGGCCGTCCAGCGGCGGGTCGCTCTGCGCCGGGTATCTGATGATGCGGAGAAAGCTGACCGCCTTGTCGATCTTGCCCACGAAGAAATGCTCGTCGAGATCGAGCGCCAGCGCGAAGATACGCATGATATCCGCGGACAACGCCGCCATGACCCGGTAATACCGCTCTAAAGAGGAGCGGAGCGTGGGCGGGCGTTCGGGCCAAACGTTCGGCACGATGAATTTCCGCGCCATCTCGGTGTGGTAATAGGGATCGTCAGCGGGAAACTCCAAGGCGCCGATGCCGAAGCCTTCCTGGTAATCGGGCGGCGACTTGTCGCCGCGCGAATAGGCCAGCGCGAGGTCGCCCGTCACGGCATAGCCGCGGCTGGCGGCACCTGGGGCGCGCTTGATCTTGAGTTTTTGCTCGAGGGGCAGATCGAAGAACCGGTTGCTGACGTTTCGCGTTTCCTCGATCAGAGCCGGGGCCACACCATGCCCGACGATCGTGAAAAAGCCGATCTCCTCGCAGGCACGCTTGACCTGAGCCGCGACCGCTGCCTTGCCATCGGCACGGCCCGCCTGAAATGGCGCGATGTCGATAACCGGAATTTGGTTGGATTTATCTTCCATAGGCTCCCTTCGGCGTTGCTAGCCGCGCTGTTCGTCGGCTCCGATGGCGCGTGCGGCAAGAATGCGGTCGAAGGATTGGAGCTGCGCGGCCGCGTGGCCGAAGATGCTGTCCGGCGGATAGTTGCCGTCGGCATCGGCCGCGCCCGCCGGCACTCCCAGCAAAATCTCCGCCGCCGCCTCGACCGTAGCGATCGACCAGAGATGGAAGCGCCCGGCGGCGATCGCCGCGGCGATCTCGTCATGGAGCACCAGATTCACGCGATTGGCCTCGGGGATGATGACGCCCTGTCTGCCGGTGAGGCCGCCGGGCTTTGCCGCGCAGACGCGATAGAAGCCCTCGATCTTCCAACGCGTGCCGCCGATCGCTTGCGCCATGCCGGCTTGGTTGACGGAGCCGGTGATGGCGACCTCCTGCCGCACCGGAATCTTGGCCAGATCGGAGAGCACGGCGATGAGCTCGGCCATTGATGCGCTGTCGCCCTCGACGCCGCCGTAGAGCTGTTCGAAGGTGATCGAGCAGGTGAAGGAAAGCGGCTGCCTTTGTGCGAAGCGGCCGGCGAGGAAGCCCTGAAGCACCATCGCGCCCTTTTGCTGGATCGGTCCGCCCAGCGCGACGTTGCGCTCGATATTGACGATGCCGGCGCGGCCCACCGAGGCGCGCGCCGTCACCCGCACCGGAGTGCCGAAGGGCCGATCGGGCGTCTCGTGCACGGTGAGCGCATTGACCTGCCCAACGGCGCCGCCGGTGGTGTCGATCATCAGCGCGCCCTGCACGATGAGGTCGACGAGGCGGTCCTCGATGCGCGATTGTCGGCGCCGGCGCGCCGCGGCCGCGGCGACAATCACCGCGTCGGTAATCTGCGTCGCCCCCGCCGCGCGCGCATGGATGACGGCCTCGTTCACCAGGTCCTCGATTTGCTCGATGCGCGCGGTGAGCCGGTCGCGCCGCTCCGCCCAGCGCGCGGCGGTGCCGAGAAGCCGCCCGGTCGCCGCGTCGGCGACGCCCTCCATCCCTTGGGCCCTCGCCATCTCCAGGATCAGCCCGGCATAAACGCCGAGATTGCCGGGCGTCGCCTCCATGTCGTCGTCGATATCGGCGCGGATCTTGAAATAAGTGCCGAAATCCGCATCACCGTCGAAAAAGAACGCATACCAACGCGGCGCGCCGACAATCACGATCTTGAGGTCGAGCGGCACCGGCACCGGCTTGGGCGCGCCGGCGATGGGCGCCATCTGCGCGCGATGCGGCTCCTCGATGCGGATCACGCAATCGCGCAGCGCCGCCTTGAGGAACGCCCAACTCGTCGGATTGGCCGCGAGCCCTTCCGCGCGCAGCACCAGCACGCCGCCATTGGCGCGATGGAGAGCGCCGGCGCGGATCATGGTGAAGTCGGTCTCGACCGAGCCCTGGGCCTGGCGGTACTCGATCCAGCCGAAGAGGTTCTCGTAGCTGGGATTGCCTTCGAGCACGATTACCGGATGGCTCTCGCCACCGTGATCGACGAAGAGGTTGACGTCATAGCGACGCTGCGGCGGATCGGGTGCGGTCTCGGGCGCTTGCGGCGCGAAGCGGCCGGGCGTCGCGATGACATCGTCGCGCGCCTCGCCGAGCCAGAGCGCGATGCCGTCGAAGGCCGCGAACGCGCCGATGATCTCCTCGAAGAGCGGGGTTGCGACCTCTGCCGCAACGCCGCGCACGAGCGCTGCAATCTGGTCGGCGAGCTGCGCCCGCGCGCCCACCGCCCGGCGCTGGAAACGGGTCATCGCCGCGGCGATGTCGCGCTCGGCGGCTTCGTCGACCGCAGGTGTTGCCGCCGCGGCAGCCGGCTGCGCCAGCCGCAGACTGCCGTCCTCGCCCTGCACAAGCGCGAGGCTGTGCGATTCCGCCACCTTCTTCAGACTCGCGAGCTCGGCCGCGACTTCGCGCTGCGCGGCATCGCGCAACGCCTGCACGCGCGCTTGATGCGATTCGGCTGTGACGGCGGCGGCCAGCGCGTCGCCCAACCGCACCACGAGCTCCCTCATGCGATCACGCAGCCGCCGCCCCTGGCCCGCCGGCAGCGCCTGCGGCATCGGATGCGCCGGGTCGCGGAAATCGTTGAGATAGACCCAGTCGTCCTGCGGTGGCCGTTTCGCCAGCGCCTCGTCGAGATAGGAATGCGTCGCCGTCATCCGCCGCGACCGGTCCTCGGCGACGACGAAGATGTTGAAGCCGACGCCGGAGATCGACAGGCCAAAATCGAGCGCCTCGCGGGCCCGGGCGTGGCTCGTGAGATCGAAGATCTCGGGATGGCTCGCCGCCGCGAAGGCAAACCGCGGCAGCGCCACTTCATCCGCGGCGAGCTTGCGCGCGCTCATGAATCACATCTGTTCATGAGCCGCCGGCATTAACATAAACGCATAAAACCGCGAAAAATTTCGAGTGGCTCGCAAAGTCGATCATTGCGGCGCTCTCCGCGTTACGACAGGGCGCCTCGCGTATGGCCGCGATGGCCCCAGGCCTCATAGCAGGCGACCGCCTCGCTGACGACGCTCGTGATCTGCTCCGCCGGCAGCCTCTGGCGCCGTGGCGGCGGCAGCGCCAGATCGGCGTAAAGCTCGGCATCGTCGATGCCGACGATTTGTGCGAGCTGTTCCGCACTGCAGCCGTAATAGAGCTTGCGAAGTCCCGCCCAATACATCGCCGAATAGCACATCGGACAGGGCATGCCATTGACGTAGACGTCGCAGGCCGATAGATCGCGCGACACGAGGGAAGCGGCCGCGCGTCGGATCGCCAGAATCTCCGCGTGTGCCGTCGGATCATTCAGGCGAATGACTTCATTGTGCGCTTCGGCAATCATCTTGCCCTCGCGCACGATCACCGCTCCGAAAGGCCTTCCGTGGCCGGCGCGTGATCCCGCGGAGGCGAGATCGATCGACCGCCTGAGCCATCGCTCGTGCAGGGCGAGTTCGGAATTCGGCCCGGCTTCCTCTGGCATCGCCAAAATCCTTTCGACGGGATCGCAGGTCGCTTCTCGTCTATCACATTCGCGGTGCGGCCTGACACTGGATTTCTTGACGGGCTGCCGGTTCCGTGATCACAATTCCGAATTGCGGCGGGCCGATATCCGGCAGCGGACATAGCGCCGGACGCGGAAGGGGGACCAAACATGCTCGAGTTTTCCTGGACCAGGCTTGCCGCGAGTGTGGCTGCGGCAACGGCTCTCGAACTGGCGGTGGCGGCGGCGCCGGCCTTCGCGGAAGAACGTTCGGCGCCGAGCGCGGTGGTTGCCGAGGCCGCGACGCCGGTCTCGATCCGTTTCAGCTGGAAGCTCAAGGGCGAATATGGGCCGTTCTACGTCGCGCTGGATAAAGGCTATTTCAAGGAGCAGGGGCTCGATATGTCGCTCGGCGAGGGGGCGGGCGCACCGGCAACCTTGGCCGCGGTGATGCAGGGGCAGGACACGGCGACCTATGCGCCCGGCATCTATGGCCTGCAAGCCGTCTCGAAGGGCCTGCCGCTCAAGCTGGTCGCGCTTTATCACCCGGCCACGCCGATGGCCATCATCTCGCTGCCGGACAATCCGGTTCGTGTGCCGAAGGATCTCGAGGGCAAAACCTATGGCGTTTCCGTCGGCGACACGGTCGGCGATTTCCTTCCCGTCTTTTGCAAGCTGAACGCCATCGATTGCGCCAAGATCAAGCGCGTCAATCTCAATCTCAACGCACTGATCACGGAATTGATCGCGCACAATATAGCTGCGACATCGGCCTATATGACCAACGACTTGCCGATCTTGAAGGCCAAGGGCATCGATCTTGTGGTCATGGACCTGCGCCAGCACGGACTCAAGGTTCCGGGCGGCAGCCTGATCGTCAGCGACAAGATGGTCAAGGAACGTCCAGAGGTGGTGCGACACATTCTGGTGGCGGTCGAGC